>JAPONP010000207.1 GCA_026713835.1 Bacteriovoracales bacterium | reverse complement strand
TGCCTTTGTTACAGTTTTTGCTAGAGGTGCGAGCAGTTACCCTTTTTTTGCTTTTGATCCTTTGAAGGCGCCGTCTTTTTCTTTCTTCCTTAAAGTCTTTGATAAAAAGACAATTCACGCAGTGCCCATAGGTCTTTAGTTTCTCAAAGGAATGCTCATTGCAACGAGGGCATTTTTTAAACCCATTTCCAAGAGGAGTATTGTCGATGTCAAAAAGTTTCATTTCATCCTATTTTCGTAATTAAATAAAATCATGAGGAAACCCTGACTTTGCTCTTAATTTGAGATATTGATCCTTGGATTCTTTGAGGAAACCCTCATCAATTCTTGCAGTTGCAACTTTTCTAAGATATTTTTTAAAGACTTGCCTCCAGGCCAAAACTCTTCTCATTCTTTTTTCCTTCTCCCTTCTTTTTTTAGATGTCATCGTTATCTCCTTTTCCAAAGCGATCATTAAAATCTTTCATGTCATCTTTGAGTCCTTCGATATTGTCCTCAATGTGTTTTTTTAGAAACTCCAACCCCTCTTTAATTGATAAAAACACCTCTCAGCTCACTTTTTGTTGGGCCGGTTTGAAAAGACATTCTTCCACATGGGCCTTTATTTTTTTAAAACCAAGCTGCTCGATTTTCCTGATGGTGTTTTCGCTCATTCCTATTCTCTCTTCAATCTCTCTATAATTAAGGCCTTTGAGGTAGATCATAGTTAAAACGAGTTTTTCTTTAGCAGGGAGAAATTCGACAATCTTTTTAAACTTTTCTTTTTCTTTCGACTCGTCTTTACTAGAGATATGATCCCGTAAAAATTCTTTGTGTTCTTTATCAGAGTATTTTTTAAAGCTAAAATCTTTTCCCACCAAAGATTCTTGCCTGGGGACATCAACGGTATTTTTAAAAAATTCTTCCCATGTTTCGACATCCCAACCCCTGGAGATAACTTTAAGCTTTTTATCCGGATAGATTCGTCCTAAGTTATCAAGCCATGGCCTTTGTTTTTTCTTGAGGTTTTTCATTTTGTCACCTTTTGTTTCAAAATTAGTCTTCAATGATCTTTGAAAAAAGTTCTTCATCCAAAAATTCGGCCACTAAAAGTTTTCCTATTTTTTCAAAGGTTCGTTTCTTTAATTGTGAAACACCTGATTTTGAAATATTGAGTTGTTTGGCCAAAGAGGCGTTTCGGATGCCTTGCTCCAACATCGCCGTAAGCACGACCTGTTGCCCATGCGAAAGCTGCGGCAACAGGGCCTTGATGGTTTTTTTGTAATAACTATCCATCGAAGTCTTCTCATGCGTTGCTACTTTTAAATTTTCCATTTCAGTCCCCCTGTTTTTCCGCTAAAAAGGGGAGGCCCTTCAATCCGGCCCTTCCACAAAATTTGTTGTTTTTATTTTTCAAGGCCTCTATATACGGAAAAGTCCTCAAAACTGCGTCAACTGCATCAACGTTGATGGTATTGACGCAGTTTTGAGGACTTTTCCGTATAATGAGAGAAAGAACTTTCATGGCGATTTCTCCTTGACTCAAAATTAAAGATCTGTTTTTCTCGCTGATGTTTTTTTCATTTTATATCTCCCTATAAGGACATATCTTTACGCCCTCCTGATTTATGACGTAGTTTTGTGGATAACACTCTTGGGCGGAAAAACTCTCGATCTCTGCTGCCTCTAAAAAAAGGACCTCCCTCATGGGGCCCTCAAGAGATTGGAGATATTTCTCCCAAGTCGTCGAACTCCAATATCGAGAGACTTTTTGAACATCGATCTCTCGATATAAGTTAATAGGCCTAGTCGTTTTCATATGTTCTCCTTTCTCTAAAATTTTTAAGAGGGCATTTGCTTGGCCTCCCGTTATTTAGATTGCAAGTCGTGCCAAGTTTATAACTCTCTGAAATCACTTGCCGGAGGGCCTTCAAAAAGGTTTGAGGTTTGAAACCCTGAACCCTAAAAAGTTCACTTTAGTGAACCCAATAAATTTTTCACACTTGGTTATTTTTAGTTAAAACCCCTTGACTCAATTCTGTATTGATAGACAATGATCGGAACGAAGAAATTTGGAGGATGAAATGGCCGAAAAAGATACTATAAAGGAAGTCAGCGTTCTTATCATCGATGACGAAAAAACCTCTCTTGCGGCCAATGAGCTAAGCGTTCGGAGACTTCTCGATGGTGAGGGTTTTGAGTCCCATAGAGCGGCAATCTTCAAGGCCTCTTCCATTGAAGAGGCCCTTTCTGTCCTTAGAAAACAAGTTGTCCATGTGGTCTTGCTGGATAAAGATTTAGGGGAAGACGAAAAGGGAAGGGCCGTTAATGGGATTTCCTATATTCCCGAAATTCTCGATATTCAGCCCATGGCCCAAGTTTTGATGATTACGGGAAATGACGATACACGCTTGGCCGTTAAGGCCATCCAATCCGGGGCCTGCGGCTATGTTGTCAAAGGCGGGGACGGGGATAAGCTCGAATACCGAAACACCCAAATTCTCAAGGCCTTGGAAAGGTCCAAGACCGAAATCGAACGGGCCAAGGAGAGATTGCAGGGAGAGAAAGGCCACGGCAAGTATATTTGTGAATCTCAGGCCATGCAAGCATTGGAATCTCAGCTTAAGGCCTTGGCCGAGTACCCGGCCCCCGTACTTTTTTTAGGGGAATCCGGCCTTGGCAAAACCGCTGCGGCCAAAAGATTGGGGCAACTCAGAGGAAAACTCTTAGGACAAAAAGACAGACCGTTCTTTAACATCAATATGGCCAATATCCCGAAGAATTTGGCAGATAGTATGCTTTTTGGGCATGAGAAAGGGGCCTTTACGGGAGCGGACAAGGCCAGGCAGGGACTTTTTGAGCTGGCCGCCGGGGGAGATCTCTTTCTCGATGAAATTGGAGAGGCCGATCTCGAAGTACAGGCCAAACTCCTTAAAGTGATAGAGGAAAAAGAGTTTTATCGTGTTGGGGGAAAAAAGGCCTTCCGTAGCAATGCAAGGCTTATCTTGGCCACGAATAGAGATTTAAAAGAGATGGTGATTGCTAAGGGATTTAGGGAGGACTTGTATGCGAGAATATGCTCTTTTGATATCACGTTGCCGTCCCTTGAGGACAGAAAAGAGGATATTCCCTATATCTGTGAATCTATTATCGAAGGATTGTGTCGAGAGCATCCCTCACAAAAAACGACCTTTACTTACGCCGATTTCCCCGAGTCCTTAAAGGAATACTTGCAACGAGATAATATCCCCTTTAATATAAGAGGGATTAGAAATGATATCGAGAGGCTTTTTATTATTTCTAATGTCAATCCCAAAACGGGAAGACTCGATTTTACAAATTGGAAGGCCGTTTTGGGACTCCACAAAAAATCTGTCTTTTATAGCAAAAAACCCGTGGAGAGCATCACTTACAAAGACTTTACCAAATTGCCCACGGCCTTTTTGGGAGATGATTTTCCGGGGCTTAAAGAGGCCAAGCACCTCTTTGAGAAAAAGCTCATGGAGGAGGCCGCTTCAAAGTGTAAAACCAAAATGCAGGTTGCGGATATTTTAAAGATATCGAAGACAATTATCGCAGGCAAGCTGTATAAATACAATGTTACCGTAGGTAACTAAACAATAGCAAAAGGAGCTAAAACATGGAAAAGCTAAAGAGCATCTTTATGGCCCTATGTACCCTTATTCTTGTTCCCCTGTTTTTACCGAAAGCACAAGCCGATACAGAGATCGTTTCCGATAAGGATATTGA
>JAPONP010000206.1 GCA_026713835.1 Bacteriovoracales bacterium | reverse complement strand
CTCAGTCGCTCCTCGTTGCCTCCTGCCAATCTTATCCGGGTGGAGAACAGTTACCTTGCCTTTATTACAGTTTTTGCTAGAGGTGCGAGCAGTTACGAATTAGGAAAATTTGACGGAAACGGTGATGATATCCATGCCGTGGTACTGGTGGTGTTGGATGGATGAGGTGAGGTGTTTGAGAATTTTTAAAGAAATCTCTCTTTCATCCCCAAAACGCTCCGGGTGTTTGCCGATAAGAGACATTTGATCCTCTAAGTTCTCTTTTCCGGGGCCCGCCACAAATTCCAACTCGATTTCGTTTGTCTCTTGCCTGGCCATAAGAAGGAGGTGTCGTTTGTTTTTTTGATCCCCCTTTTCCAAAAGACCCATGAGGGCCTCTTCGGCCACCAAGCAGAGTTTATCCAAATCCTTTTGGTTTCGGTTTTTGGCAAATCCTTTCAAAAATTCTTTGACCTTGGAAATGGCCGGGGTCTCCAGTGGGGTTCTCAGGCGTTTGGGACGTTTGGAGACCAGTTCCATCAAGAGGGTGAGAAAAATCGCCGTGAGCCCCCCGGACGTCATGCCGTTTTCCAAAAGGGCCTTGGACCAGGGGCCCAAGTGAGAGGAAAAGATTTGGTTGTTTTCAAAACCGGCCCCTACCCAAAAGGAAATACCCACGATGAGAGATTGATGGTAATGACGGCAATTTTGAACGCACATTTTCATTCCCAGAAAAAAGAGGGCCGTGATCAAGATGGCCATATAGGCCGCGGCCACAGGCCCCGGAATGGCCAAGATAACGGCCAAGGCCTTGGGGAAAAAGGCCAAGGAGATAAAGATAAGGCCTGTACAGATCCCCACCCTCCTTGAGGCCACTCCCGTAAGCTCCACAACGGAAACACTTGAAGAATAGGTCGTATTGGGAATCGTTCCCAAGAGCCCGGAGAAAAGATTGCCGAGACCGTCGGTTCCCACGGCCCCTTGAACGGATTTGAAGTCGATGGCTTTGTTCTTTCGCCTCGAAACCTGTTGGATGGCGATGGCGTCTCCAATGGTTTCGATGGCCCCTACGATGGTGACGAACAGAAAGGAGAGGAGGAGCGACCAAAAGGAAGAATCAAATTCCAGGTGAAATCCAGGCCACTGCTCAAAAGAAGGAAGGCCGAACCAAGGGGCCTCGGCCACTCGATCACTCTCATAGACCCCAAAAAAGGAGGCGACGATGGTTCCGACGACGATTCCAATGACCGGAGACCAAAGCTTCCATGTAGGGGTTCCCTTAAAGATGATGATGAGGGTGACGAAAAGGGAAACCGCTGCAATGAGAGGGGCCGCCATGGAAGGGGCCGATTCGGGAACCTTATCCAGCATATTGAAGAGGATGGGCATGACGCTGACTGCGATGAGCATGATAATGGTACCGGCCACACTTGGAGTAATCACTCGCCTAAAAAAGGAGAGCTTGGCGGAAAAGAGGAATTGAAAGAGAGAGGAAAGGGCCACGAGGCTGGCCAGCATGGGAAGTCCCCCCTCGTTGATGGCCGAAACCGAAACGGCCAAAAAGGTTCCGGAGGTTCCCATAAGAAGGGCGTGCCCGGAGCCAATGCGTCCCATGCGAACCGATTGGATGATGGTGGTCAGCCCACTCACCAAGATGGCCGAAAAAATGGCCCAAGGGAGATAGGATTCATCCACGCCGGCCGTTCTCATCACGATGGCCGCCCCAAACACCGTTCCCGCAATGGTGATCATGGTATTTTGTAGGCCTAGGGCAAAGGAGAGGGGAAGTGGGGGGGATTCGTTGGGTTCGTAACGGACTTTCATAAGCGGTAAACTAGACTATTTTGTATCCTTTGTCTCCCCTTGGGGATGTTTTTTTTCGCCTCATTCGACCGAGAGGATTTTTGGTGCAGTACCGGGCGTAGTCATAGTGGATAAATCGATAGAAAAGGTGTTCGTCCCTTCCTTCGGGAATACCTAGGCGAGTCGTCACGATCGTTTTTTGGGGGCGCAAAGGGGGAGAGTCCTCTATGAAAAAGGAGTGGGGGGTAAAACTCTTTTGATCCCATTCTTTGACTTTGATCCCAAGGGAGCGACAGAGCAAGGTTTGACCGGAACAAAGAGACTCCGGCTCCTTTTTCTTTTTGGAGGGTTCGGTGCGTCCATTTTCCGTCATCATCTCCAAAGCCTTGGGGGAGCAAAAAGAATCCCAAAAGGTGTGGCCGGATTTGATGAGAACCGCATTGCCGGGCCCACGGCAACTGATGTTCAGGCTATCCCCTCCTCTGGCATAGTACATATAGATCGTTCCCGGCGGCATAAAGAGGGCCTTTCTTTTCGGCGTGTATCCAAGAGACGCATGGGAGGCCTTGTCCTCCAATTTATAGGCCTCCGTCTCGATGATAAGGGCCGACAGCCAATGTCCACCGTTTTTAAAACGAATCAATTTTCCAAGGAGGGAGGGGGCCACGTCCAAGGGGTCTCGGTCGAAAAAGGAGGAGGGGAGCATGATGATTTTGACTCTCGAGTTCGCTCTGTCAAAAGCTATAGCATTTTGGGTGAAGAATGAAAATAGGGCAGGCCCATAGTAATATTGGAACAGTTCTGTCGTTCTCTTGAAAAGCAGCAAAAGGCCTTTTATTTTCAAATGATCTTTTATTGCCATGATGATAAAAAATCAGAGGAAAAAACCGGACTGCCTGGCGACGATTTCCTTCCTTTGATTACAGGAGCGGCAAAGCATTTGTAAATTATCCGCACTGCTCTTGCCTCCGTGGGAAAACTTTTGAATGTGATCGTATTCGTGCGCCACGAGGCGCTTGGTATATCGGGGGTGAAAGTCCTCACCGGAAAGCGTGGCCCAACGCTTTCGGGAGCGAGTCTTGGGCCTATGGAGGTAACAAAATAGGTCAAGCGTAGATAGCGAGAGAGGCAGGCCGCAAGCCGAAAGGTTGAAGTGATTGCGCCCCGAAAACATATTTTTTTTGTGGTGGCCGACGTTTGGAATACAACGGAAGGCAACACCGCCGAGGACAAACTGGGTCGTCAACGGTGGCACCACCGGGGTCTGAGAGCGTGGCATGTCTCGAAGGTAACCAAGTGAACGTGGGAGGCCCTTACCGCTCTCCAGGACGAGAGTATCGCCCGACAAGCCTAAACAGCGAGGGAGGCGAAATGGCAGTAAGGGAATCGGCGCGGCCATACTACCTATGAAGCGAGTAACGACCGTGGAGGGAAGGGCCGCAGGCAACTTCGACCTCGAAAGGGAGACGTCGGGTGGCAGGAACAAAGGCCAAAACGATGACGGCAACGAAACTGGAGAGGATAGCTAAGCTATCCGGTGAGAACCCGTGCATGGAGTTCATAGGACTAATGCCCCATGTAAATCGGGAATCACTCATCGGATGTTTCAACGAGCTGGATGGGAGAAAGGCCGTTGGAATAGACCAAGTGACGAAGGAGGAGTACGGCAAGAACCTAGGGGCGAACGTAGATGATCTACTCCGTCGCATGAAAGGTATGCGCTACCGCCCCTCCCCAGTCAAAGAAGTCCTAATCCCTAAGGTAAATGGTAAGACAAGGCCATTGGGGATCAGTACCTTGGAAGACAAAATGGTGCAACTGATGTTCAGTAAAATTCTGGAGGCAATCTACGAACCACTCTTCTACGACTTCTCGTTTGGTTTCCGTAAAGGAATAAGCGCGCACGATGCCATTAAGGCGTGTCTGCAACACCTTCACAAAGGCCGGACGAACATAGTTCTCGACATCGACCTCGAAAACTTCTTTGGCACAATCTGCCACAAGAAGCTGATCGCACTGTTGAGAATGAAGATCAAAGATGAGCGCTTCATCAGATACATAGTCAGGATGCTGAAGTCTGGAGTGTTGTCTGAAGGGGAGATGAGGAAAACAGATGAGGGAACGCCACAGGGATCATGTTGTAGTCCCATCTTGGCCAATATCTATGCCCACTATGCGATAGACCAATGGTTTAACGAAGTAGTCAGGGCGAGGGTAGGGGGAGAGGTGGGACTGTATCGCTACTGTGATGATTTTGTCATCTGCTGTGAACGAGAGGAGGATGCGGAAAGGATCATTCAGGCCATCAAAGGCAGAATGGAAAGATTCGCACTAAAGCTGAACCAGGAAAAGACTAGGAAGGTAAATTTCTCCAAAAGCAAAAAGCAGAACGGAGAGAAACAGGGAACCTTTGACTTTTTAGGTTTCACTTTCTACTGGGGTAAATCGAGAAAAGGGCATTGGATATCAAAGGTCAAAACGAGCAAGAAGCGAAAGAGAAGTAAACTAAAGGTAGTGAAGGACTGGTGCCGGCGGAATCGGCATAAGGCGAAACTGCTGGAACTGTGGAAAATCTTTTGCAGCAAACTCAGAGGCCACATCCAATACTACGGAGTATCGTTCAACTCGCAAGAAGTGAGAAATTTCGTTTACCGGGCAGTGGGACTGTTCTACAAGTGGATGAATAGAAGAAGTCAAAAGAGATCATTCAGTTGGGACAGTTTTGGTAGATTTCTCAAAATCTACCCTCCACCGAAACCGATAGTTCACCATAGGATGTTCTAGGACGGGTATAGCGAATTGAAAGGAGTGGTCGTCCGCCTATTGCGTAAATAGCGCACGATGGGTGGGAACGGGGGTTGGGTCGAGCGATCGGCCCTTCTACCCAACAAGACCGTATCTCACCCCGCAAT
>JAPONP010000205.1 GCA_026713835.1 Bacteriovoracales bacterium | reverse complement strand
TAAAGGCAAGGTAACTGTTCTCCACCCGGATAAGATTGGTAGGAGGCAACGAGGAGCGACTGAGGCGTGCTTCCTGCACGTCGCAAGGAAGCGACGAGGCAGTCGACTGCCAAGATTGCCGGGGGGTGAGCAGTTACGATTGAGAGGTCTTGTGCCCTGGGGGCCCTTTAGGGCATCTCCCACCTTGAAAATTTTTCACGGTATAGAGGTTTTCCCTTGTTTGGAGCTAAGTTTGCATTATATTAGGAAAGGAGTTGTCAATAAGGATTAAATAAAGAGGGTTTTTCCAATGAAAATGGACAGGGTTTTTATGCAAAAAAGAGTTCTTTCGACGTTTCTTTTGTTGGTATTGGCGGTTTCTTTCGGAAACTTGCGGGCCGCTCCCCTTCCGGTGGGCTCCTTTCTCAAAAAGATTGCCGTAAGGGATATCGATGAATTGGCCCAAATACTGGTGGGTTCATCGGCCAAGAAGGGTGCCAAGGCCTTGCAAAGTGAACTCAAAACCATTAAATCGTCCATCAAAGGTGTTTTAAGACCTGAAGATAAGACTCCCCGGCAGGTGATCAACCGTTTTAAGATCGTCCTTGGAGAGGATCACCCCCAGTATAAAGACCTTGAGCGCTTGTTTAAAAACCTCGATGAGAAGGGCGGAAAAATTTCAGAGGGGGATCGCAGGGCCTTAAAAAACGTACTCACCACCTTTTCGGCCCACGTTCAAATCTTTGAGGGAAGGCCTCTTTGTCGCGCCTGCGGGGTTTCCAAAGGAGGCACCCACGAAGGACTTGGGCTGGAAAAAGTCTTTTTAGATTTTGATGAAGACGTTTTAAGATCTCTCAAAAAGAAGGATCAGCGAATTTCTTTGAGATCGAGGGCCGGAAGTGGGATATCGGCCCGAAGAAGGGAGACCCAAAATTTGCTTCAATTGGAATTTGAAGACCTTCAGGCCACTTCGGTCATGCAAAGACTCGTTAGGGAAGGGAAGTTTCGACGGGGAAGTGACAATAAGGGGGGCCTTCAACAGGTGGCCAATGACCTTAAAGGATTGAGCTTTGACGATCAGATAGAAATGAGGGGCGTTTTTCATGCTATGTCCAGATCTTTTAATTCGGCCACGAAAAAAGATGCGGCTAGGCAAGAGTTCCTTCTTACGATTGTAGATTTTGGAGGCTTCACAAAGCATCGCTTATGGAGAGCGGCTTTGGATTCAAGCATCGAATTTGACGATGATTGGATCCGAATGTTTAAGCAAATCACGGCGGAAAACCCCAATGCATCCCATGAGCAAAGGATTGGCATTTGGATCAAAAAGATGGACGAAAAGGTCGCAGGAGATAAAGTGGCCAAGAGGGAGTGGGAGGAGATGAAGAGGGGGGGAATTTGCGGGCTTATCAAAAGATAGACGACATCATTTATCGGCCGACCAGAAAGATACTTTCTCTCATTTTATGTGGGGCCTTATTTTTTGGTTCCTCCATACCCTTAACGTTCGCCCGAGTTTCTCCTAAGGCTTCCCAAGTCAATGGATCGGAAGAAAGGGCGGCCCTTATCCGGGTTCTGGAGAGTTTTTATGCCTCTTTCGCCGTGGATCTGGAGAATCCCGTTCGTCAAAAGCTCAAAGGATTTTTACCCCGTTGGTATAGGTGGGAGAGGGGTTCCTCTCAAGACTATTCCGATATCGTGATCAAGCTGAGAAAAGAGGCCAAGGCCTTGGAGAAGGCCATGGTTCAAGGCCATGATCTTCAAAAACGGGTTCAAAGGTACATAAATTGTGAGGGGAAAAGGTCTTGTGTTTCGGCGCCCATCGATCGAAACGATGTTTTGGAAAGATTTATCGATAGGGTCTATCTTCCCCTGCGCCGTTTGGCCTTGATTTTGATGGATCACGTTCTCGAAGGGAAGAGGGAAGAAGGGGAAGGGAGTTATTTGGCCTTGGTCGATAAACTCATCGATTTTCCCATTTCAAAAGATGTTTTTGACTACGATCCGGGGGCCACCCGGGCCTTTGAGGAAAACTTAGGCGCCGTTCTTTTATCGGATCATTCGAGGCCGGGAGAAGAGGAGTCCCCCTTGCCTCTCGTGCGGGCCTTAAAAGTCGTTCCCATGGGGACGAGGGCCTATCGACTTGAACACGATCCTTGGATGAAGTGGAAACGGGATGTGTCCATGATTCTTTTTGCCCCGGTGCCTATGACCTATATCAGGGCCTTGAAATGGTCGGCGATGGAAAATCTCGTCTTGCAAATAGAGGGGAGTCAACAGCATTTGAGACAAATGGATCCCATCTCTATTCCCCGTTCCTGTCAAACGGAAGAAAACGGTTTTCTCCCCTCCCAAATCCCCATGAGGGAAAAGGCCTCACCTTTGGCCTCTTTTTTGGATCATTATAGTTTGTTGATCGAGCACGGCGTGTTCACTGCTTCTATCGAAGAAAAACTCTATCCTCTTCTTTTTGACGAGTTTTCCTTTTCGGGACGGGATCGCGAGTCCCCTCTCGTCGTACCGGAGGATGAAAAGACCTCGAAGGCCTTGGATCGATTCCTTATGGCCCAAGAATTATTGGAAAACCATATCGACTATCTCGTCCATGTTCCCGTTAATATGAGTATCGAGAGAGGGGATATGTATGGGATATTGCCTTTTGAACAAGTGGAGAAGGCCGACTTTGCCCTACGGGATCAATATGAAAAGGAAGAGGAACCCTATTTCGATGATCTTAAATCCTTTGATGTCGTCTATCCCTATTTGCTCCAAATGGCCCTGGCTAAATTGGAGGCCATGAAAAAAAGACCTCCTTACGGAAAGGGAAAAATATCCTCCTTGCCCCCCACGGAAAAGATGGCCGAACTCTACGATCTTTTTCAAAAATCCGTGACCTTTTGGTCGCCGCCGATTCCCTCGATCTCTCAGAATCCAAAGGCAAGCACGCCGGAAAGGGCCTGGGTTCATGAGGATGTGTGGAATATCCCCATCGATTCCGAAAAAGATGAATGGTTTAATGTGAGGGGGTTTACGAGATGGCAGGTGGAGTTGATGCTTAAACACAAAAGCTCCGATCTTATGTCTTTCCTCTCAAAACAAGTGGAAAGCGAGATGAGGTCGAATAGGATTGAATACGAATTTCCACCCTATTATTCTTCCGCCAATATGAAGCGCTTGGCCCTGGAGGAATTATTGGAAGGGCTTCGGAGGCTTCGCCAAGATTCCAAAGAGCGAGAAGATGAGGGGAAAGAGGAATTTTTTGACGTTTTTAGGCAATTGGTTCGAGACTTTGGGAGACCCAAGGCCACAAGATCAGAGCTTAATTCATGGGATTATTTGAAAAAAAACGGTGGGCCTTTTTTGGATGATCTGATTTCCCATATCGATCCCTATTCTTCAGATTTTCAGTTTTCGGGACTTCCCGCCAAATCCATTAGCGACAAGAGATTGAAAAATGTTTGGCCGACGCTCAAGAAAATATATGACATTTTGCAAGAGAAGGGGGTCATCGAACAAAAAGAGATTTCGGAATACGATTATATCGAAGAGCAAATCTATGGGCGTATGTATAGGGAGGAAAATCCATGGGCCGTCCTCAAACTCTCCTATTATCTGCTCAAAAGTCAGATCGAGAGAAAAGTTTTCTATAGGGATAGGAATGGAACACGAGTTTTGCCCATGACCCTGTATAGAAACTTTATTTTGCCCTTGGGTCTGGATTTGCCTTTCGGCCCTTTTTTCGCTCAAAGGGTTTTGAGGAGCAAGAAGGGTCGCATGGCCGCATGGAGTCTCATTCAGGCGACCCTCGATGCGCAAAATGGATTTCTTCTTAGAACATCTTCAAAAATGAATCCCGGAAATCGTTATTACGATCTTTTGAAGGGAGTGGCCGTGAGACCCATCGTCACCAAAGAGCAGTTCGATAGGACTTCCCGTCACCTTTTTAAAAGGGCGGCCGATTTGGATTGGGCCCACTACCGGCAAAAAAGCGATCGCTATTTCGATCATCCTCTTTTTGAAAGCGCCGACGATCTCTATGAGATTTATAAAACCGATGATATCGATCTCAAAGAACAGCGTATGATCTCCTTTATACAACGCTACGATATCGGCGATCGTTATAGTGCCCAAAGGCATTTTCTCAAGGCCGATTTTTATAGCAAGAACTTGATCTATAGGGAACTCATTCGCCAGGCCGTCATGGATCAAAAGGAGAATTTGGAGAAAAAATTGGAAGAAGTTTGCCTTATGGAACATGATGAGGTCGAAAATTATAAAAGAACCTATTATTCCCTAAGCACCGAACAAAGCGTTCTCAAGGAGAAATACGGCATGGACGAACTTCCAAAAAGTGTGGAAAAGAGATTACATTCCCTGTCGTCCAGAGATGTCAAAGTGCTTCAGCACAATATGGTGATGTTCCCCTTGCTTCTTTTGGGATCGGGCCTTGGAATGGCCGGCTGTGGGGCCACCTTCGGACTGGGTTGCGTGGCCGCCTATGGAGGTATTTCGGCCCTTTTGGGCAACGAATCCTACTGGGTTTTACATCATTCCTTCAATCAATACTACGAGTCCAAGGCCATGGAGGCCAAGATGAACGGCTTTAAAGAGATTGGCTTCACGGACGATCAGTCCATCAAGGAGTTTCACCGAGGCCCCGGGTGGATGGTGGCCGAGGGAGTTCTTCTTTTTCCTTTGGTGGGGATCTTTTCAAGAGTTGCCACGACTTCGGGAAAGGCCTTTTTGGAGGTTGGAAAGTCAGCTCTCAAGGGGCAAAGGCCCATGGGCAATGTGCTGGCCCATTCCCATGAATTTTCGATTCTTAGGGAATCCAAGTATGTCTTGGGGTTTTCTTCTTTGGGAAGCGATCTCAAGTCCGCCGGGCAAGGGCTTCGGAGAGGAGTGGGGTTTTTGGGAAAAAGGGGAAAGGATGCGCCTTTAGGTCATTCCCGCATGGGCCCCTTTCACCATATCGACGACTTGCCGGGCAAGGGAGAACTGGATCAAAAATTGGCCCAAAGTTTTGAGAGACAATTTAAAGGGGATCTTAGAAAAATGCGCTCCTTTCTCTTTCGTTATCAAAAAGGGGGAAAGGGGTCATCCGTTTTCAAGGATGTTCTCAGGAGACATCAAAAAATCTTGGGTCAAAAGGGTAACTCCAAGCTTACCGGCAAATGGGCCCAAATGAGGGCCAAGAGAATGGAAAAACTTATCGATCGCCATGAGAATCTGGAAATTCTTTTGGAGCGCATTGGAGAGTCCATCAAAAGGGGAGATTCCATTACGGTTTTCGTTCAAAGCAATTTGGATGAACTTAGCATTTTAAAGAATTTGCCCATGAAGATGAGAGAATTTCCCCACCTTATAAGTTTTCAGGGCGGGGGAACGGTGAGGGGTCGGATTCCCCTCTATGAGGGGTTGATCGAGGGGGCCATGGTCAAACGGATGATGAGGGCCTACGATAATTTATTGGGAGAGTATGTAAGAAGGGAAGCTGTGGAGCTTTTGACCGGATCGAAGGCGAGAATGATTCACAGTAGTTATCAATTTATCGATGAGACCTTTCAGCAAATCTATAGGCAAGTCGATGGGGGACGCATGGGAACCGATGTTGGGGAGCAGCTTTTGAAATACCAGGAGGGGCTTCTCGATAAAATCTCTATGCCCCTTAAATTGAAGATCAAGCACCCGGAATTGGCCGATAAAAAAAGGCTTTTGGAAATTCTTTTCTATTCGAGCGATGCCAAAGAAAGGGGGTTGGCCAAGGCCATTTGGAATAGCAACGACCTTGGCAAATTGGTTCAGGATGAGAAATTGAAAAAATTTGCCAAAAATGCGTTTCGAGAATTGAATCAAGTCAAAGGGGAAAGAGGGCGTAATCTTAAAGATCTCGATCTCTCTTTTCGTCTCATTAGAATCATCGGAGCGTCTTCACGCCCCGAAATGCTCTTCTAAACCAACCGATCGACTCGGGAATGTGGACCGATTCCCTTGGGTCTTTGAGCTTTTTAGAGTATAATGGAAAAGAGAAGAAACCATGGAAGCTTTGAAGAGACCGCTAAAAAAAGCGCCCCTCAAAGAAAAGTACGATTCTTTTAATCAAATTGATGGGGAACATCCTCTACAGGAAGAAGTGGAGGATTTTTGCGTCCTCTACGATGTGCGTCTGCGCCCTCATGGGAAAGTCGTCTATTTTAATTTCAATTTGGCCAAGGAAATGGGACTGATCTCCCAAGATCACCCCCACAAGCTCAATAAAAGATTGGAAAAAAAACTCCTCGAGTCTTTTGGACTCGTCATTATCAATGAATACGATTTGGCCCATAGACCCGATGCCGTCAAAAAATTTCAAAAAAAAGATAAAAAGTTTATGGCCACTCGATATCTCCAATTGCAACACCCCTCGAGAAAGGGGGAGACCAGTGGTGACGGTAGAAGTATCTGGAACGGTCATTTTGAATCCGATGGAGTGACCTGGGATATCAGTAGTTGCGGAACGGGGGCCACTCGCTTAAGCCCCGCTACGGCCCTTTCCAATAAATTCTTTAAAACCGGAGACCCCTCCATCTCTTACGGATGCGGACAGGCCGATTTATTGGACGGTGTGGGAACGGCCTTGATGAGCGAGATCTTTCACTCCAACGGACTTAAAACCGAGAGAACCCTTTGTCTCATCGAGTACTCTAAAGGCTCTTCCATCAACGTTCGGGCCGGCAAAAATCTTCTTCGTCCGGGCCATTTTTTTCGCTATCTCAAACAAGGGCGTCACGATTGTCTTAGGCAAATCGTCGATTATCATATCGATCGTCAAATAAGCAATGGTGAGTGGCAACTTCTCAAGGGTTTTCAAAGGCGCTATGACTATTTCTTAAAGGATATGACCCGGACCTTTGCCACCATCAGTGCCGTCTTTGAGGCCGAATATGTCTTTTGTTGGCTGGATTGGGACGGAGACAATATCCTTATGGACGGAGGGATTATCGATTATGGTTCCGTCAGACAATTTGGACTTTATCACCACGAATATCGCTACGATGATATCGAAAGAATGTCAACGACCTTGACGGAACAAAAGCATAAGGCCAAATACATAGTCAAAACATTTGCTCAATTGGTTCATTTTCTAAAAACAAAAGAAAAAAAGAACTTGAATGAATTTAGCGATCATCCTTGTCTAGGTGAATTTGATAAAGTTTTTAAGAGAGTGAAACAAGATATCATTCTCAAAAAGATGGGATTTAACGAATCTCATCGAAGTTATATCTTTCAATATCAAAAGAAGTTATTGGAGGATTTTCTTCAGACCCATTTTTATTTTGAATCCTATAAATCCGATGAAGGCCTTATAAAGATGGAAGATGGAGTGACCCATAATGCGATTTTTTGCATGAGAGATTTGCTTCGGTGCTATCCTTCCCTTCTTGAGGAATCCCCTCTCAAGTTTAACGATTTTTTGAATTTATTCACCTCACATTATGCAATGGATGAAGATTTAAAGAAGACGGCCTATAAGGCCAAGCAGGCCAAGGAATGGCAAGTTTACTATAGAGAAATCGTAGGTAAAGTCGTACAAAAATTCAATCTCTGCCCAAAAGACCTCTACCGTGAGATGGCCGAATCCGCAAGAAAGTACAATAAGTATGCGAGGATAACGGGAGATAGCGTCGTCCGTGTGGCCAAAGAGTTTATTCGTTACAAAAGTAAGATCGGGGATGTCAATGAGACGGTGTCGCTTATGGAGCAATTCATCGAAAACCAAAGTTTTGAAAAAACATTTTCGTTGAGATCCGTCAAAAAGGGTCCGGATCACGAAAAATTTTTAGATAAAATCTATAAGATCGTCATCAATCATCGAGAAGGTTTATAAATCTTTTTGTCATTGCTTCCGTATCCTCCCCCTCCCGGAGTGTGGATGGTCACGGTATCTCCGGGCCTTAGTTCAATGCGATCGCTTCCAAAAAGTGTCTCGGTGCGACCGCAGACCCTGGTCACGGTATTGAGCCCAACCCGACCGGGCCCTCCCCCATGAAGTCCGTAGGGAGGCACTTTTCTTCGCCCGGAAATGATATTGGCGTTTACGGTATCCAAAAACTTAATTTTTCGGATGATACCGTCGCCCCCCGGGTTTTTCCCTTTTCCCCCCGAACCTCGGCGAATCTCAAAGGACTCCAAAAGAACGGGAAAGTTCCACTCCAAGACTTCGGGATCGGTCAAGCGGGAGTTGGTCATATGGGTTTGGACGGCACTGGCGCCCGGGCCCTTCTCCGTGGCCCCGGCCCCACCGCCTAGGGTTTCGTAGTATTGATACCTCTCATTGCCCCAGATAAAATTATTCATCGTCCCCTGGGAAGCGGCCGCCACACCCAAGGCCCCAAACAGGGCATCGACGATACATTGAGAGGTCTCAACGTTTCCCGCAACCACGGCAGCGGGATAGCGGGGGTTAATCATGGAATCCTCCGGGATGACGATATCGAGGGCCCGTAAGGCCCCTTCGTTTAAGGGAATGTTTTTACCGATGAGACAGCGAAAGGCGTAGAGGACACAGGCCTTGGCCACGGCCGGAGGAGCGTTGAAATTTCCGGGATGCTCAGGCGAGGTTCCGGTAAAATCGATGAGGGCCTTTCGTTCTTTTCGATCCACTTGAATGGAGACGCAAATTTGGCTTCCGTCATCCATAGAATAGGAAAACTTGCCGTCACTTAAAGTTTCGAGTACCTTTCGCAAGGCCGATTCTGCGTTGTCTTGAATATATTTCATATAGGCATGAACCGTCTCGACGCCGTAGGTTTCGGCCAGGGCCGCAAGCTCTTGGGCCCCCTTTTCACAGGCGGCCAGTTGGGCCTTAAGGTCTGCGATATTGGTGTCGGGATTTCTGGCGGGCCAAGGGTCTTGGGCCAGTAAACGGCGTATGTCGTCTTCGAGAAAGAGGGCATCTTCCACGAGTTTGACATTCTCGAAGAGGATCCCCTCCTCTTCGATATGGGTGGAGTCGGCCGGGCAAGAACCCGGAGTTTTCCCTCCGATATCTGCGTGGTGCCCCCTTGCGGCCACATAAAACGATGCCTTGTGAGGGCCTTCCAAAAAGATGGGTCTTATGACGGTGATGTCCGGAAGGTGAGTCCCTCCGTCATAGGGAGCGTTCATCACATAGGCCTCACCGGGGCGTAAGTCCCCCTTTCTTTTTTTCATCAAGGCCTTGAGGCTTTCTCCCATAGAGCCCAAGTGGACGGGGATATGGGGAGCATTGGCCACCAAGGCACCGGTGCCGTCAAAGATGGCGCATGAAAAATCCAATCTCTCCTTGATATTGACGGAAGAGGACGTGTTTTGCAAAACCAATCCCATCTGTTCGGCCGAAGACATAAAGAGGTTATGAAAAATTTCAAGCATCACCGGATCGACCTTTCCCTTTGTGGGATAGGTCTCTTTGGGAGGATGTCTGCGTTCAAGGATTAAACTGCCATCTCCTTGCAACAAGGCCCTCCAGCCGGGTTCTATGATGACGGTGCCGATGGAATCGAAGATCACCGCAGGGCCTTCTATGGGGCCCTCGGGTTTAAGAGATTCCCATGGGTAAAAGGGAGTTTCGAGGGAACGGCCCTTCATAAAGCAAGTTTTTCGTATGGGGGAAAAGGGTTTGCCTTTTTTTTCTTTTTCACCGTCTTCAAGATGATTGGGCGCAAGGGACGCTGGGGGAGTGGAGACGACTTCGACTGAGATGGATTCGACGATCAGATCTTTATTCGGGGAGGTAAAGCCAAAGCGCATTTGGTGGAGATGTTCAAAGTGAATTTTCATCTTAGAGATATCCGCAAAGGGAACGGCAAGACTCGTATCGTGTCCCAAGTAACGAAGATGCAAGAGTTTAGAAGATGATGGGGGTTTTCCCATATCGCCTCGTCGTTTGAGTTCTAAGATTCCTTGGGATTCGAGATCGTCCAGTTTGGTCTTGAGTTCATGGACTTGGGATTCATTCAAGGGGGCCTCTACGGATTGGTGTTTGCTTACGAGGGCATCGGCAAGCCCAATACCGTAGGCGGAAAGAACGCCGGACAAAGGATGGATCAAAACCTTCGAGATACCGAGGGCATCTGCCACGAGGCAAGCGTGTTGGCCTCCGGCCCCACCAAAGGAACACAAACCGTAGGTCGAGATATCGTATCCTCTTTGAACGGAAATTTTTTTTATGGCATTGGCCATATTTTCAACGGCAACACGGAGAAAACCTTGGGCCACTTCTTGGGAAGATTGGTGATTTCCCGTATGCTCCGCAATCTTCAAGGCCATTTTTTCAAATTTTTCGTCAACTACTTTGTAGTCGAGAGGGGCATCGCCCTTGGGCCCAAAAATTGAGGGAAAGAAATCCGGTTGGAGTTTCCCCAGTAGGACGTTGCAGTCCGTGATAGTCAAAGGCCCTCCATTGCCGTAGGAGGCTGGTCCGGGATAGGCCCCTGCCGAGTCGGGCCCTACAAGGCATCGGCCCTCATCGAAGTGGAGGATCGAACCTCCTCCGGCGGCCACGGAGTGAATCATCATCATCGGCACATAGAGGCGGACGCCGGCCAGTTCTGTCTCAAGGGTTTTTTCAAATGTTCCGTTATAGTGAGTCACATCCGTTGAAGTGCCTCCCATATCGAATCCAATGACTTGCCGGATTCCGGCCTTTTCACTGACTTTGGCCATCCCCACCACTCCGCCCGCAGGCCCT
>JAPONP010000204.1 GCA_026713835.1 Bacteriovoracales bacterium | reverse complement strand
TAAATATTTAACACAATTTCACAGATTGAGAGGTGAAGACGCATTAAAAGAAGTCAAGGGCCTCAACATTCTCCATATCTACGGCAAGACCAGCTTCATTGAAAAAGAAACAAGTGGCTTGGATCTGGACAGAGTGAGATCGTCGATGAGAAACTTAAAAGTTGTTGGAGAAGATAGAATAAGTGACGATCAGACAAGAATCAAGGTTAGAGAAAAAATACTTGCTTCAGAAAGAATTTATATCTTGGGATTTGGATTTGACGAACAAAATATGGATATCCTTTTCGGAGATAAAACATGGAGGGGAGAAATT
This sequence comes from Bacteriovoracales bacterium, assembly GCA_026713835.1. GTDB lineage: Bacteria > Bdellovibrionota > Bacteriovoracia > Bacteriovoracales > Bacteriovoracaceae > JAPONP01. Next base: position 9,533 of record JAPONP010000204.1, on the reverse strand, counting down.
GATGGTGGACATTCAGATTCTTTTGAACCCAATCAACTTGATCGTTTAAATATAAAAATCTTATCAACCAAAACAGCTCTAAGTGAGCCTAGGATTAGAGGAGTTATTGAGCAATACAGTAACTTGAAAATCGAATTTGAAGACCTCAGTATTAAAAAACTCCTAGAGGAAAACATCAATTTCCCCAACGCCATGCCCCTTATACCTTGATGTAAATATGTAGTTAAACGAGAATTTTTGGAAAGCCATTCGTAGCAATCTGTTTTATGCATCAAAAGATTTCAAATGAAAATTTAAGCTATCATGAATAGATGCGAAAAATTTGATCGTGGTCAACGACGAAGAGCGACAGCCACCAGAGGAGTATGCCAAAATTTATTAAAGGGTAGTAAGCGAATATCATGCAAAAGGCTTCACAGAAAACATAATATTTATTTACTCTATTTCCTTTATATAGTGATCCCGGTTTAGATTTCAGGTGCCGAGGATAGGGAAATTGTCTCTGAGCAGAGATTCAAGCTCCGGGTGATATTTTCTGATCGTTCTGAAAAAAGTTGTTAGTGACTTTTTGAAGTCGTCAAATTCTTCATAATATCGGTTCGCCGTCACCTTCTTTTTCATAAATTTCCAGAGTCGTTCTATCAGGTTGAGATTGGGTGAATATGGGGGAAGATAAATCAGTTTAACCCCAATGCTCCAGGCAAACTCTTTCGTTCTCCTCGACCTATTATAAGCGGCCCCATCAAGGATGACATAAATTTTATCCTCAGATGGATTTCCCCTACGAATGGCCGAGAGAAGGTCACAAATGGCAGCGCTATCTATCGTTTTGTATGTTCGAGCAATGATATCGGGCCCATCAATATCAAGGGCCCCACAAATATTAACTCTCTTCCTCCAACCGGAATTGGTTTTAACATCAAAGTTAGTCCCCTTCTTTATCCATCCATAAGAGATAGTTGGTGCAAATTCCGGGTGAGTGGCATCGGTAAAATATATTTTTCCCAGGGGTTTTAATCTACGATATTGGCGCACAAACGCTTCCTGCTTTTCTCTCTCCCCTTTACCGGGGACGGGAGTGGCCTTTTTAAAGGAAAACCCTAGGCGATGGAGTAGATCGGTCGCCCCTCCCTCGGAGTACTTTACCCCGAACTTCTTTTTTATGTGGTTGATAACGGACTTCGCCGTTGGAAATATTCTGGACTGGAGATCGTTGGACAGGATCGCCATTTCTTTTGGAGATAGCATTGCCTTCCTACCAAAATATTGATCATTGATTAGCCCCTCAATCCCACCCTTCTTGTACCGTTTTTTATAATTCCCGATGGTTCCCTCATCGAGAAAAAGAAATTTTGCAATGTTTTTATAGGTCTGCCCTTCATCAAGTAGCAGGATGACTCTAAGGCGGTCAGCATACCGGCGTATTCGCTCCAGCTTGAGTTCGTCGAGAAGTTCTTGTCGTTGTTTTAGAGTTAAAAACTTTCCCATAAAGAAAGTTTAGAATGGCCGGAACGAAAGGCCAACATTTTTTTACATGAAATTTAAAACAAGATCACTATAGTAAAAGAGGAGGAATTAATTGTGATAACGCCGCAGATAATGTGTCAGTTGTTTTGTGAAGGGGTTATTCGCACTCTTTCAAGGATACAAGAAATTCAAGAAACTGATATTGAAATGTATAATTTATTTATCAATAATCTATATAAACAAATAAGTGAAAACTGTGCCCTTCCTATCTCTTTGGAGTAAGATGGGAAAATAAAACAATTCATTTTATCATAAAATTTTCGATTCCACTATTAAGGTTTCAGAAGATGTCCGTAAAATCCATTTCCTCTACAAAGTAATCGTCACCACAACGCCTTTGCGATCACGGCGGTTTTCTATGGTGAGTCGCCCACCCCAAGACTCGATGTCCCTTTTGGCCGTATAGAGCCCAAGCCCATGGCCGCCCTCTTTGTTATAGCTAAAACCTTGAGTGCCGATCTTATGGAGGACGGCCTCATCAATTCCCGTTCCCTCATCCGACAGGGTGATAAGGGCAGGGCCGCCTTCTTTCACGCTCATTTCCACTTGGATGCTTCCTCCGTCCGGCATGGCCTGGACGGCATTATTCAAAATGTTGATAACGGCGGCCTTAAAATCTTCGGGATTAGCTTCGGCAATATGATCTTGAGACTTCGGGCAGGCCTTGAGGGGCGAAATGGATATTTTTTTATTTTTGAGGTTTTGAGAGGCGACTTCCTCTATTGCCTTATTTAGCACTTCATAGAGACAAACCGAAATCGGCGACGTTTCATGACGATAGCTTTTAAGTGCCCTCGTGATGCCGCTTTCAATATTTTCGATGGCATCTCTAAGATTGTTTTCAACCCTATCACTCATCCCGGTTTTGATGAGCGGTAAATTGAGATTTATTATATTCAGAGGGTTTTTGATATTGTGGATCACTTTTTTCGATATTTCGTTAAAGGCCAATTCTTCGCCGCTTCGGGAAACCTCTTTTTTTAATCTCTCAAGAGATTTTGACAACTTTTCAATAGCTTCAAAGGACGATTTAAACTCAACCGGGATATTTTTTTGAATGGGGCCCTTTTTTAGGATTCCATCTAAGAGAAAGAGGAAGCGATCCAGGTAAAAATTCATTCCCCAAAAAACCAAAAGCGTAAGTACCAAAGCGAATAAAGTGTTCATACCCATAAGGGTCAAAAAAATCGGTGTCTTTAAAAAATCAAAGGGGCGAACTTCCGATATGATTTGGGCCATAAGGGCCGCATTGATAAGAACGCAGGAAAGATGCCCCTGTTCAACAAATTCAAAATAAGACTCTTTTTCTTGGCCTCGACATAAAAAACGGGAAGACGCTATATTAGAGGTAATAGTTCGATCTGAAGCCAAATCGTAAAAAATGATACTTTTTGATTGAGGAAGCCCCTTACTCGATACCTGCTCCATCGCTCTTCTATAATTTCCCTCTGCAATATCTCGGGACAAAAGACCAAGGGAGGTTTTGGCCGATGAGAAGAGGGCATCTCCCGAAAACTCACGCTTTTGGAGATAGACGACAATTCCCGTAAAAATTAAATTCAAAAGAAAAGAGGATAGCACGATCAAAAAAATGAGCTTTTTCTTGCTTAAATTCATCGGATTAACCTATGGGGTGGACATCGCCACATTTTCGCTTTCCCACGTCCTCTCTAAGTGACCCCGGAAAGAATTTTAAAAAATCATTTCGCATCACTTTAATGGAGTATCCGGGGATGCCCCTGCTCTTAAGATCAAAAATATAAATAGAGTCATATTGAAAATTTCCTACGGTGAGGTATTCCTTCTTAACCTTATCAAAGCTCATTTTTTTCTCGGGAAAGAAGGCCGGTTCAGAGTCTTCGCTCAAGGAATGATAGCGAACGTGATCGATAAAACTCATCACATCATAGGACTTTGGACAAGAGCGATCTTCTATCTCTTTAAACTCCCAATAAAAGCGCCAGGCCTCTAAAAAAGCCTTTTCCAGGGCCTCATCCATATCTTCATGGCAACCGTAACCGAAGATATGATAGGGCGGACTATTTTTTCGGCCGATATGACAACAAAAGACAAAAAACCCCTCTTCATTGGGAAAGAAATAAAATCGACTGTTGAGATCGTTTTTTAGAGCAGAAAGATAATTCAAATTTTCCCATTTCGCTCCTCCATCCACTTCAAAGCAAGGTTTTTTATTCAACCAATAGTCGAGGACGACGTGCCTTTCTACGAGTTCCCTATAGGAGTTAAAAATCCCGTCTTTTATACGAAGGGAAAAACTTAGCCCGTTGGACTCCTTGACGGAGAGGGCCTTTCCCTCTTCGATTTTATCCTTTTCTAATATCCGGCCCGGCATATTCCTTAGAGCAATGGGAATGCGTTCAAAAAGCTCTCCAACACAACGAAGCTGTGCCTTAACATCACTAAAGCTCTCTCCTGAAGATTCTATCGTTTTCTCGGAAACTTTAAATTTGCCGAGAAGGAAAAAGAAAGGAGAAGATGTAGGGCAATCTTGGGCCTTTCCTATTTGAAGTGTACCGTCCCTTAAAAAGGGCAAAAGAGCGGGTCTAAAATTTTCTACGGAATAGTCTTTTCCAAGGCCATCCCCGAGTTCTTTAAGATGGAGATTGATTTTCTCTGAGATTTTCATTTGCGATGCCAATCCCAAAGGTTGAAGCCGCCGTCAAAATGGGCCAAATCCTTGAGGTGATAATCTCCCTTTGCACAATAGATCATCCTCGCATGGATAAGGGGAAGGATTTTATAGTCTTTTAGGATTTCAAAGTGGATATCCTTAAGAAGAGAAATGTATTTCGTTCGATTTGTTTCTTTCTTAGCGGCATCTAAAAGAGTAAGTGCATTCCCTCCTTCACGAAAAAAATCGGTGATAGGATGTGAAAAGAGGTAGATGAGTTCCACTATGGGATCAAGGGCGCTCACTCCTGAATAAAGATACATTAAATCATAATTTCCCTTTTTTAATCTTCGCATGACCTCTTGGTTTCCGGGAGCAATGATTTCAATATCGAGCCCCATTTTTTTGCTCTCTTCTTTGATGAGAAAAGGTATTGGGGAGTCTTTTACGAAATCAAAGAGAAGAAGAGAGAGTTTAAGCGGATTCTTTAAGGAAGGGCCTTTGTTCTTTTCGATTTCATAGAGTTCGGAGGTCTTATTTTCATCGATTCTAGATAAATTATTTTTAGTAAATATCTGGTCTGTTCTTTGGGCCAAATCATCGTTTATTTCAACTTTTCCAAAGGCCTTTTTGAGCATAGAAAAAAGGGCCTTTCTCTTTAGGGTCGTATCGAGATTTTTCGACCTGATATTTGGCAAAATAAACTCGGTCAAGGCGAATGTACTGGCCCTCTTTTTCCCCTCAAGGTTTTCATATTTTAAAGCGTCTTTATAACTTGAGCCGATGAGAATGACATTATCGCTTTTCTTATAATACTCTATTCCCTCATCGATATCCGAAATCTGGATAAAATCGGCCTTGGGCACGGATTTTTCATGCAAAAGAGGGTGGCCGGGGCTTTGTTCAACACTCATCTTTTTTTGAGTAAATTCAACGACCCGATACGGCCCCGAAAGATTTTTCAAGGCCTCCTTAAAATCTTGTCCCTTTTTTTCTTTGGGGTAACTTTGAGGAGCAATCCCCATTTCCTGAACGCTTAGTTTGTAAATCAAAGCATTGAGAGGAGTTTTTAGGCGAATGATGATTTTATCGTCTTTTAACTCAATGGACTCTTCAATGTTTTTGCTTATGAGAGAATCCTCTATCTCACTATGCTTTTTCCCCCTAGAAGAGAAGGCCCTTTTCAATCCGCCCCAAATATCATGGGGTGTGATGGGGGTCCCGTCATGGAAGCGATATTTGTCGGAAAGGGATAGGGTAAGGGTTTTCTTATCATCTGAAAATGTCCACCCCGAGGCCAATGCCGGGCCCAAATCGGAATTATTTTTTACCCGAAAAAGGGTTTCCACTATATTATTGAGAATGAAAATGCTCCAAAGACTACTTCCATCGGTGATATTCCAGTCTCTATCAAAGTGAAGATTGGGAAAGATAACGTTCAGGGTTTTATCGTTTTCCATTTGACTCCTCTTTAAATAAACTCCTATTAGTGAAAGAAGCATTAAGACCGAAAAAAGAAAAATAAATACTATCTTTTTTGATCTCATCATGCAGTTATACAAGTGGGCTGATGCTCTTTAAGAGAGGCCACGTCCTCTATATACTCACTCGGAATAATGCCTTCCCCCTCCGAGGCTCCCGTAGAAGAAAAGAGGGTGGGAGAAATCACCAAAGAAAGCAGGACAATAAACATTTTTTTCATCTTTTTCATTCGACCTCCGTTACGGTTGAAATATTATATTTATTCATCTTCGCCATAATATTCGATTCCGAAAGTTTTAAGATTTTTGAAATCTTTTTTTTCGTTCGACATTTCAAAACGGCCTCCTTTAAGAGTTTCTTTTCCAAAAGATTTTTGGCGGCCTTAATTCCCGGAAAATCTACGCCTTCCAAAAAATTTGTAGGAAGTTTTTCGAGATCACGATATCGAATATACTCGGTGGGTTTTTTGCTGTAAAAAACCGACCTTCTCGAAACGCCTAGAATACTTTTCCATTTTGAAAAATCCTTTTTCCCTTCTTCTCCCATGGAGTAGATGATGAGCCTTTCGATATCATTTCGTATGCCTCTTATATTGAAGGGGATATGATCCCGTTGTAAATACTCTTTAAGAGAACTTGGGAAATCGTCGTAGGAGATATCGATTTCCTTATTCCCCTCCGTTAACTCCCTTATGATTTCACGACAAATAAAGGGAATATCCTCTTTTCTTTGCTCAAGGGGCGGCAAGGTAATATCAAAGGTCGATATTCTCGCATATAAATCCTCTCTAAATTGCCCTGCCTTCATCATTTCCACTAAGTTGCGATTGGTGGCCAAAATAATCCGGGCGTTGGTTTTAAACGTCTTGCTTCCCCCAACCCGGCAAAATTCTTTTTCCTCGATCACTTTGAGAAGTTTCGCCTGAACCGCAAGATCAATCTCTCCAATCTCATCCAGGAAGAGATCTCCCCCGTTGGCCAACTCAAAAAGCCCCTGTTTTGCGGATTCGGCCCCCGTAAAGGCTCCTCTCTCATGCCCAAAGAGAGTGCTGTCGGCCAGTTCTTTGGGAACATTGGCCATATTGATATTAAAGAAGGGGCGATCCTCCTCCTCCCCTAAAAATTCGGCCCTCAATTGTCCCAATCTCTTGGCCGCAACGGTTTTTCCAAGCCCCGTTTTCCCCAAAAATAAAACGGGGGCCGGGTATTGGGCCAAGGTTTTGAGTTGAATCTCTACGGCCTGCATGGCCTTGGAACGGCAAACATACTTTCCCTCAATCGTGCCACGATCGAGCATCTTCTCCCTATTTCTTTTGATTTCGGCCTTGGCCTTGGAGAGGGCCGCCATGATTTGCTCATTCCGGTAGTCCACATAATCCCTTTTCGCACTCTTGACGATATAGGCGCAGGCCCCTAGCCCCATGGCCCTCACGGCGAGTCTCGTGTCGTCATGTCCCGTGACGATAAGGATTTGTGTCGAAGGTTGAATATCCAAAATATCCCCAATATGTTCGATCCCATCCACCATCTTGCCGTTTTCATCTCTTCCCAAATCACGATCGAGAAGAAGAACGTGGACGGTTTGTCTCCTCAAAAAGGAGAGGGTCTCCTCCATGCCGGAGGCCGTTGAGACCTTGATCTCATCCGAGGCATATTCCAATTTTTCCAAGGCGGTCGTAACGCTCAATTGGTTTGAGTCCCTGGCCGACGCTTCATCGTCCACGATTAAAACGCTGACTTTAAATTCGCTTCGCTCTTCTTTCATCTCATAGCTCCAAGTCCTCCAAGAGGCGGCATTCTACACTAAAAGAAAAGGAAAAAAAATCTATTTGTAAAATTTACAATTCTAAAAACAGAATTTTATCTATTCTGAATTCAGAATTTAGAATTAGACTTCAAAAAGTGACTTCTTAATTTTCAATAACTTAACGTGGATTTTAATTTGGCACGATCATTGCACTTTAAATTAGTGAAGGGGGAAATAATTTTAACCAAAAGGAGATCATCATGGGAGTTTTTGTCGATTGCCCCCGTTGCGGATGGGCAACGTGTGAAAAGCTTGAAACCTATTCCTATTGCCCTAATTGCAATTACAACAGCGTGGAGGACGAACCCTATGAGGTTCCCCTGCACATCAAAATCATGGCCCAAGAATTGGAAATGAAAAGAAGGCAACGCAAGGCCGGCATCGTCATTGACCCCGTAAAGATTAAAGAAGTTCAAGACAAGAAGGGCGATTCCTCCGGCGAAGAAAAGGCGGCCTAAAGGTGATGAAGATAGTCCTTTTCTTTTCCATTTGCCCTCAAAGACTCGCCCAAATAAGGGAGAGGCATTGGCTTAAATACGGAAGCGAATCTCTATGGAGACTGTAATGAACAATCCAAACATTTCTTTTTCGATTTGGGATCGGGCCATTCTTACCGCCATGATAAGACGACTCCCCAAAAAACAACGCCGGGCCGTCTATCTTAGATTTTGGTTTGATATGACGATTCAACAGATCGCCCGAAAAATGCGCTTGTCCTGGTCTGAATCCCACCAATTGATTGAGGAAGGGGTGTCGAGATTGAAAGATTTATGCTTGCGACATCCCACTTTTTCAAAATCCAATGAGTGAAAAAGGAGATTTTAAAAAATGAAATATCAATTTTATGACATTTTTAAGGGAAGTCGGAGGAAAGACGGGCCTATTATCAAGTTAAGGTCGGTGGGCCATTGCGTCTTCGATAAAAAGACGGGAAGAACCGCTCTAGAGCTCAACGGATTCCCAAGAGACCAGTTCTATCTTGAGCCGGAAAAAGACCCTTCCTCTCCCTATGATTTTTTGATCTGCCATTACAGGGATAAAAATCCAAATTTGCGAGAAGTCGTTGGGGTCGGCCATCTCCTCGTAGGAATCAACTCAGGTTATATTCAATTGGAGTTTGATCTCTACGAAAACAAAAACCTCTACATCATTTTAGGCCATATCGAAGAGATGAAAATGGCCGCTTAATGGAAAAGGAGTCTATCGTGCAAGAGCAAAAGCAAAAAGAAAAGGTAAAAAAAGATTCTTTGGTTTGGATAAATCCCGAAACGGGGGCCTCTTACCATGCCGGGGCGGCCTTTTATATGGAAAAATACGGGTTTTTTAAACTTATTCTCGACGGCCCTAAAACCATTTTCTATCTAACCCCCTATAGAGTTGAAGATAAAAAGATCAAATACAGGGTCTTGGCCCCCGTCATCATTCGAGGGAAAATTTCTCACAAAGTTGAAATGGGATATGGGGAAAGAGCATCGGGAAAAAATGGGGATATCATTATGACGATTGGACGATACGCTCCCATGCGCCTGATTCTCAAACTCAAAAGTGAGGTTTAAATGGAAAAAAAAGAAGTGGCCGCCTTCCTCATTTTCATTCTTCTCGTAGGAGTCCTCTTTCTTCTTTCCCGTGATGTTTTGGCCCAACTCGGAGGTGTGGGAAGTAGCGATTTAGCAGGAAGGATTTCGGGACTCACGGAAAAGATGTTGACCCTGATCCTTCCGGCGATCAGTATTCTGGGACTCGTCTATGCGGCCATTTTGGCCGCCACCGGGGATCAGTCGGCCAAACAGCGAATGATTCTCATTCTCATCGCCTCGGTCATAGGCTTTATGGCCCCGGTGATTATCAGATGGTTACAAAGCATTGTTTCCGTAAGAGGGATCATTTAAATGGCCCTTCAGGTTTCCACAACCCATCGAAGGTTGAATGTCAAAATGAAGATCGCAGGCTTCGAGGCCTTTGATCTCATCGGCACACTCATCGCCACGGCCCTTTTGAATCTTTTTTTCGGCCAAACGGGTGTGGGAACCGCTTTGGCCTTTGCCCTCCCTCTTGCGGGCCTTGTTTTGCTCTATTTTTCCAAGAG
>JAPONP010000203.1 GCA_026713835.1 Bacteriovoracales bacterium | reverse complement strand
TACGCCCCCATAGAGACTCTCACTCAAGTTTTTAGGCCAAAATGACGATAAGTACGGGATAGGGTCTAAAGCAAAGGAAAGTCTATGAGACTCCAATCTTCGGGTATCAGCCTCTTGGAAATCATGATCGGCATAGGTCTAAGTTCTGGACTTGTCATCATGGATTTGCAAAGACAAAAAAACGTCGAAATCACTTCAAAGAGAAAGGTGTCCCAAGAGTCCGTCTCAGGTCTTAGAAACACCTTAAGGGATTGGCTTCGCCAAGATGAGGCCATCAAAAACTCCTTTGGTATGGATTCGCCCACTAGAATTAAAATCGTGGGCTCCGATCCCACTTGCGCCACAACCAACCGGGATAGCACTACGAACATAGCGGATGCCTGCGCCATCAGAAGAATTGCCCTTCCCAACGGTGAGGTCGTCCTAAGATCCGGAACACCCTCCGGAAGCAATGTCACCCTGATCGGCCCTCCCGTCGGCCCTCCCCCTCCCCAAGGAAACCTCATTCGCTCCCTGGATCAATCGGGCTGGACCTATATCAGGGCCATGTGGATCGAAAATTTTCGCCGCGATGAGGATAGTCTCCGGCTTCAAGATCAAAGCACCGGCTCCACACTTGAGTTGGAACGAGGGTCTGCCGATATGAAGATTATCATTTGGAAATTCACCAACCGCATCGACAATGCACAACTCGACTGCTCTAATAACTGCATCAAGGAGACCATCACCCTTCCTTTGAATTTAAAAAGAATCAAAAGTATTCCTCAGCGGGGAACGCTGGCGCCGGCGATTGAGGCGGGTCATATTCAAGACGGCTCATTTGGACTCCAATGCGGGGAACGAGATATAAAGGAAATTCATGAGCAGTTATGCGAGGACCCCAATGAGTTTTGGAATACGGAAAGAACGATCAATACGGCGACAGGAGCAAATTCAAGCGTTGGAAGATTGGAGGGACGGTGTTGTCGATTTGTCCAATAAAAAAATCCCCCCCCTTAAAACTTGAGTCCTTCGGGCTTAGTATCCTTGAGATGATGCTCGCCATGGGTCTTACCTCGGGCTTTCTCCTCATGGATTTGAAAAGGCAAAAAAACTCCCAAATCGCCACCAATAGAACATTGGCCTCGGAAACCGCCGGTACCCAACGCTCTATCATCAAAAAATGGCTTCGCCATAGGGAAACCATCGAAAAGTCCTTTGGCGTTACCGATCCTACCAGTACCGATAGAACCCAAAGGGCCCAACTCGTAGGCTACAACAACGGAGTTACCTGCGCCACAACCAACCGGGATAGCAATGCGGTCGTAGGGAATCCGGATCCCAGGAATCCGATCGTAGCGGATCCCTGCGCCATTAAAAGGATCGTCCTTTCCCTCCCCGGCACTACCCCCGGCCAAAACCCCGACAATAAACCCTGCGCTCCCAATAGCAATAACTGCCGCAATACCCCCTCCCTCCTCGATACAAGCGTCCTAATATCCGGAACACCTTCCGGAAGCAATGTCACCCTGATCGGCCCTCCCCAAGGTGGCAGTATTCGCTCTCTCGATGAGAATGGACAAGTCTATATCCGAACGATGTGGGTGGAAGATTTTGAGCCCTACCACAGTTTCAGCATGGAGGTCGTTGATACACCCAATCCTCCAAGAAATATTGAGTTTGAAAGGGGATCGGCCGAGATGAAAATCTCCGTTTGGAAATTTACCAATCTTATAGACCGTCCGGGACTCGATTGCAATGCCAATAACAATTGCACGAAAGAGATTTTAAGCATTCCTTTAGACCTTAGAGTCGTCAGCAATAATAATAATCATTCAAAGCTACAAATTGGAGATATCTACGACGGGACCCTAGGACTCCTCTGCGGTGAGGTTCAAACAAAAAATGTGGCATCCGACGCCGGGACAGGGAACGCCTATTGCGAGGAAGGTGAGGTTTGGAGACCTATCACAGAGATCCGCGCGGCGGTTGGAGAGGTCACGGGACGATGCTGCCGATTTGAGCAATGATAAGCCGCCCCATAAGGGCCCTCTAGGCCCTCGGTTTGGCCACATAGGGGTCTTGTGTGTCGAGATAGGATTTCACATAATCATCGATCCCCTCTTCGAGGGAAGTGAACTCAAAGTCCCGTACAGCGTTTGAAAACTTGGTCATATCCGCTTGGGTATAGTATTGGTACTGCTCCCTTACGTCATCCGGCATAGGGATAAATGTGATGTTTGGAGAAAGGCCAAGAGAAGAAAAGGTGGCGTGGGCGAGATCGAGAAAACTTCGGGCCTTTCCCGTTCCCATATTGTAAAGGCCTGAAGGACTTCCCTCATCGGGGCCGGAACCCATAAGGGCGATCACGGCCCGGGCGACATCTTTCACATAGACAAAATCTCTTTTTTGCTCCCCATCTTCAACGCCTTTGCGATAGGACTTAAAGAGTTTGACCGCACCCTCTTTTTTGATTTGATGAAAGGCGTGGAAAACCACGGAACTCATGGAACCTTTATGGTATTCGTTTGGGCCGAAAACATTGAAAAACTTGATCCCGTACCAAGACTTGGGAAGCTTTTTTTGCATGAGCACCCACTCATCAAAGTATTGTTTGGAATAGCCGTAGGCATTTAAAGGCCTAAGGTTATAAACGTCGCTCTCCTTGTCCTCATGGCCCCGCTCCCCCCTTCCGTAGGTTGCGGCACTGGAAGCGTAACAAAATTTGCACGAAGACTGCACGGCCAAGGCAAATAATTTTTTCGAGTACTCCCAATTATTTTTCATCAAATAATCCATGTCTTGCTCGACGGTACTCGAACAGGCCCCCAAGTGATAAATTTCTTGGATTCGATTGAGTAGGGTCTCATGTTCGGGATTCCATAAATCATCCGCATGGATAAAATCCGCATAGCGAAGGCCCGATAGATTCCGCCACTTTCCGTCTCGGCCCATTCGATCCACGACGACGATGCGATCGATTCCAAGATCGTTTAAGGCCTTGACCAACACACTTCCGATAAAGCCGGCTCCACCCGTGACGAGAATCATCCGAAACCCCTACTCCCTTTCAAAGACCACCTTTCCTCCCCTGTCATAGGCCACCAGGGCCCCTTCCGTCAAACCATCCCTTTGATCGACCTATCCTCTCGTTTAAGCTGGGATGAATTTTATCGTTGTCAAGCTAGAGAAAACGGGCCATAAAAATTTATGACATTGTCCATTCCCTCTTTTTTGCCCCCCTGGTTGGCCAATACCCCCTTCGTCTCCGCCGCCGTCGTGGTTTTGGCCGTGTTGGCCTTCTTTATCACCCGGGCCTATCTCTCGGCCCTTTTGGTGCGCCTTTTGAAGCGATATGGACTCCCCATGGGCGATAAAAACGATCTCAAAATCGTGACCACTCCCCTGGCCGTAAGCGCCTTTTTTACCTTGATCTATGGGGCCCATCCCCTGCCCTTGGCCTTTGGAACATGGTCGTCCGTCGTGGCCCGCTTTTCCCAAATCGGACTCACCGTCGCTGTTACCTGGGCCTTGATCGGACTCGTGGATGTCCTCTCCCTGTATCTCGAAAAAAAGGCCCGTAGCACGAAAAACAAATTCGACGACGTTTTGGTTCCCCTTCTTAGAACCTCCGGCAAGATCCTGGTCATTTCCATTGGGGTCGTCCTCATCGGACAATCTTTGGCCGTCGATATCACCGGTCTCATCGCAGGGCTTGGTATCGGAGGAATCGCCTTGGCCTTGGCGGCCAAGGACACCCTTTCCAATTTCTTTGCCTCCATCACGGTCATTCTCGATCGCCCCTTTGAAATTGGCGATTGGGTGGCCTTGGAGAGTGGAGTGGAGGGAACCGTTTTGCGAGTGGGTTTTCGTTCGACCCGAATCAAGACGTTCTATGATTCGGAAATTTCCATCCCCAATAGCCAATTGGGCAATCTCCATTGCGACAATTACGGGAGGAGAAAATACCGACGCTTTTCCACCAAGATTGGGGTTCAATACGATACCCCGCCGGAAAAGATCGAGGCCTTTTGTGAGGGGATCAGAAACTTGATTCTCCAATGCCCCCATTCCAGAAAAGATTATTTCCACGTCTATCTCAATGAGATGGGAGACAGTGATTTAAAAATTCTGGTCTATATCTTTTGGGAGGTTAAGGATTGGTCTCAGGAGTTGACGGAAAGGCATCGCTTCTTGATCGACGTCCTTCGCCTGGCCAAAAGCATGGGAATAGAATTTGCCTTCCCCACCCAAACCCTCCATCTATTCAACGAGGAAAAGACATCCCGTCAAATGGAGACCATCCCAAATAATTTTCACGAAACCGGCCAAAAATTGGCCCAAGATATCACCAAAAGGCGCATTTCTCCTCTGACATCGAGAAGTTCTTTGGATGAGGCCAAAAAACCCCCTTTGGACTGAAGATTATAAAATCTTGGCGGCCACTTCCGACAGAGCTGAGCGCTCCCCAACCTTGAGAAGAACGTGCCCCATGATCGCTTCCTCTTTAAATTTTTCCACACAATAGGTGAGACCATTATTGATGGAATCCAGGTAGGGGCCGTCGATCTGTTCGCAATCTCCCGTCAAAACCACCTTCGTTCCCTCCCCGGCCCGGGTAATCAGGGTTTTGATTTCGTGGGGAGAGAGGTTTTGGGATTCGTCGATGATAAAATACTGATGGGGAATGGATCGTCCCCGAGTGTAGGTCAAAGGCTCCACGTGCAGGATGCCTCGGTCGATCAACTCCTCCCAAGAGGAAGAGTTAGGGGACCCCATTTTTTTATCGAAGAGAAAATCGAGGCCGTCGAAGATGGGTCTCATCCAGGGGGCCAATTTGTCGTTGACGTCTCCGGGAAGAAACCCCAAATCCCTTCCCATAGGAATGACCGGACGGGAGAGTAAAACCCTTGAGTAGTCCTGCTTATTTAAAGTCTGCTCAAGGCCTGCGGCAATGGCCAAGAGGGTTTTTCCGGTTCCGGCCTTCCCCACTAAAGAAACCAACTTGATCTCGTTATTGAGAAGGGCATCCATGGCAAATTGTTGTTCTATATTTTTGGGATAGATTCCCCAGACCCCTTCCCTGACCTTGATAAGAGGGACGATCCCCCCCTTCCTTTCACAAAACCGCCCCAACATACGGCGACTGGAATTGTTTTTCTCAAACAAAACGACATATTCATTGGCGTTGATGTCCCCTCGCTCTTCTTCCTCCAAAGGGAGAAAGCGATCCGAGTCAAATTCACCGAGACGCTGAGGGGCCATCTCCCACGTTTTAACACCGGTGTAAAGGTCATCTAAACTCACGTTTCGAGTGCCGTAGTCATCGCTTTTGATTCCCAAGACATCCGCTTTCACCCTGAGATTGATGTCCTTGCTTATCAAAACCACATCCTCCCCCCGGTCTTTGATTTCGAGAGCATTTCCCAAAATCACATTGTCGTTTTGGTCGAGGTTCAAGTGAGAAAAAAGTTTTCCGTTTTGATTTTGGTCTTGGCCTTGATTTTTGACGGAAATGAGAAACTTTCCCCCGTTTTCCAAATCCACCCCCCGGGCGATGGGGCCTTCCTTTCTCAATCGATCCACGTGTCTGGAAAAAGTACGGGCGTTTCGGCCGTTTTCATTGGGGTCTCTTTTAAAACGATCCACCTCTTCAATGACGACCAACGGAATCTGAACGATATTCCGACCAAACTTAAAAATGGAATGGGGGTCGTAAAGTAAAACACTCGTATCGAGGACAAAAGTCTTCACCACAATCTTATCCTACCTATAGAAGAGACATTTTTCCATGGATATCTAAAAAGAAGTGTCAAAAAGACTAAAATGGGCCGTCAAGCTCCTTTTCTTATCCCTTCCAAACATCCTTTCATAGACCCCCACCGCAAACTCAAAGGGAAAAAGATCAAAGGCCACCCCATAGCTACGACAATCATTATTATATCCCACAAAAAAATCCACCAAGGGAATCCCCATTTGAAATCCCAAATGGGCCTTTTCTTTGAGCTTGATCCTCTCCCCCAGGGGATGGAGATCAAATGAAACGGTCCAATCGGCCAAGGAATTCAACACTTGAGAAAAGCTCGACCCGAAGCTCAAGGCCATGGGTTGATCGGGCATAGGCCCCGATCCCCGGTAGGTTTTGATTTTCGTATCCAAGACATCCATGGCCGAAAACCCCAAGGCCAAAGTGGAAGGCCCCCATTTGTAACGCCAATCCACTCCCAAGTCGGCCCCCCAACCCTTTCCCTTCGTCAATCCCAAGGAATTTTTGATCCCATCCAGTCCCCTGGAATCGGAGCTGATGAGATCGGCAAACGTCTTGCTAAAGATATCGTACTGATTGATGATCGCATCCCGATGGATATATTTTAAAGAAGCGCCGAGGGCCAAACTAGGGCCCCCGCTTCTGGAGGAACCAAAGGGCATCCACCCAAAGCCAAGGGCAAATCCCCGGTCGTACCTGTAGTAAAAATCTCCCACGGGATGAATCCTATCCCGAACGATTAAGTGAGTATCGGCCACGGCAAAAGACGAGAAGGTGAAGCCCCCAAATTTAATGGTGGGAACGAGACCCGCTCGAAAGTGAATGGGAAGTCCAATGATCGCATCGACGAAATCGGAAACTTCATTGGTGTCCGCATTGTCAAAACGATCTTTTTCATCCAAAAGATGAAAAAGACCCATATCCATGGGAAGAGGATAGATGGCCGCAAGATCATTTCTTGCGGCCAAGGCCGGGTTATAAAAAAGGGCCGATGAGTCCAAGGCCAACGTGGTGTAGGCATCTCCCATCATAAGTCCTTTGCTCGAGCGATGAAGATAGCGAAACTCACTATTCCCGGCACTTGCGCTCCCTAGGCAAAAGAAAAAGAGAAGGGCCCATCTCACCGTAACTGCTCGCACCTCTAGCAAAAACTGTAATAAAGGCAAGGTAACTGTTCTCCACCCGGATAAGATTGGCAGTCGACTGCCAAGATTGCCGGGGGGTGAGCAGTTACATCTCACCCTAATTCCCCCTATGAAAGGGCTCAAAAGTGCTGGCAAAATAACGCTCTAAATCCGTCGCATTATTTTGCCCAATGCTTTCGCATTGGTCTTGAGAGAGTGTGGAGCAAATGGCCTCGGCCGTCGTGCCCACGAGGGCCTTACAGGCATCGATACGTACCTGAAGGGTCTCATCCACCCGACTCAACTCTCCGGAATCATCGGGAGTGACCACAAAGGCCGTGAAGGCAAAGAGCATATTGAAAAGGGTCACTCCCTCGCAGGCCCTCCTCAAAGTCTCCCCCGAGAGGGTACCGAAATCCGGGGTCAAATCCGAATGCCCCGATCCCCCTCCCACGCAGGGAGAAGCGACGGAAGGGGTGACGGCCAGGCCCGCCAAGGACACGGTGTCCGTGTAATCCAAGTAGCAAGTATTGCTCCCACTCCCCCCCCCTTTGGCCCCGGTGGCATCCCCATTGCCGTAATACCTCATATACATTCCCAAGGCCGCCACGGTCATATAGGTCGCCTGAAGAATCATATCCACACTCTTTTGGGCCCCCCAAATCTCACTGTGGCGATCGAGGGTAAAACCGGCGTCGCTGGAATCCGTGTGGCCTGCGTTTTTTAACGTCCTGATGGCCTGGAGCAAAGAGGTGTAATCCACATCATCTTGTGCCGTCATGTTGGAACTCGAAGAGATCGCGGGCAAAAAACGCCCAAGATTGGCCACGTTGAGATCCTTGATGCCGGAGGTGAAAAAATTCGGTTCTTGAAAGGAGCCGGAACAGGCCTCGGCCGAGGCCATGGTTTGATACCATCTGGCCTCTCTCGATCCATCGGCGATGCCTTCCAATATGCGGACGGCATTCTCACAATTTCCTCCCGTCAACTCCTCTTGAGCGCTTATGATTTTACCCCTATCCCCAATACCTTCCGAGCAGGAGGCGACGAAGAGGAAAACGAGGGAGAGATTTTTGAGTTGGCGTGTCCTTTTAAAACCCATGCCAAAAAGTATACCCGCCCTCGCTCAGAGGGAAAGAGAGCGTTTTGCCCACTTTTTGGGAGGAAGGGGGGCCTTAGGCCCTCTTTTTGGAAGGGAAGGCCTTTTGCAACTTGTGATACTCACCCAACTCTATATTTGACCCACAAAGAATAATGCCCAAAGGCCTTTTTTCGGAGCAAGTCTTCATGGCCCCGGCCAAGGCCGTGACCCCTGCGGGTTCGAGAACCAAAGTCAAATCCTCAAAGATCGCCTCCATGGCCTTGACGATTTGAAGATCGCTCACCGTCATCATCTCATCCACAAACTCCCGGCAGAGCCCAAAGCTAAAGGGCAAAGCATCCGGGGCCGCCAAACTATCGGCGATGGTCTCCATCTTCTTCAAAGAGAGGGTCTTTCCCTCCCTTAGACTTTCGGAGAGGGTGGGGGCCCCCTCGGGCTCGACTCCTATGATGCGACATCCGGGGGCCTTTTGTTTGAGATAGGCCGAAACCCCGGCCAAAAGCCCTCCGCCCCCACAGGCCACATACACATCCCCCTCTCCTATGGGTGGGGCCTGATCCAAAAACTCTAGACCCAAGGAAGCCGTACCCAAGGCCGTGAGTTCCCCCTCATAGGGGTGGACAAAAAGACACCCCTCCTCCTTTTGAATTTTTTTTCCCAGAGCAAAGGCCTCGTCCACATCGGAGGTGAGAAAAATCCGGGCGCCTAAGCTCTTGGCCTTCTCTATTCTCTTGGCACTGGCACTCTTGGGGATCACCACCTTGGCCTTGGCCCCAAGCTCTTTGGCCGCAAAGGAGACGGCACAGGCATGGTTTCCCCGGCTCACGGCGATGACCCCTTTTTGGCGAACTTGATCCAGATGCCCCAGCATGACGCTAAAGGCCCCTCTAATTTTAAAGGATCCGGAATGTTGGAGAAATTCCATCTTGATATAGACCCTGCGGTGGCCGAAAAGATCCCTTTTGACCGGGCCGTCCCATTCGATGGTGGGGGTTTCCCTCACGAGAGGGCGCAACTTTTGGTAGGTTCGTTTGATCGCTTGAAGGGCCAAAGCACTCATGGGGCCAACGCCCTCGTGCGTATCTCTTCCGAGACGAGATCCAAAAACGTTGAAAAGGAAAGAGAGGTTTGATCCTTGGAGCCGTATCGTCTCAAACTCACCTCCTTTTTCTCCATCTCCCGCTCCCCTAGGATGAGAAGACAGGGGATCTTTCTTTTGATATTCAATCTTATTTTTTTGTTAAAGGAGGCCTCGGTGGTGTCGAGTTCGACCCTGATAAACCAGGCCCTCATCTCATCCAAGAGTTTTCGTCCGTATTCTTCGTACTTATCGGCTACGCAAATGATTTTGACCTGAACCGGGGCCAACCACAGGGGAAAGGCCCCGCCGAAGTGTTCGATGAGAAAGGCCACGAACCTCTCGTGGGTTCCGGCCGGAGCGCGATGGATGATATAGGGGTGGCCCTCCTCACCGCTCGCAGCCTTATAGACGAGACCCACTTTGGCCGCCACTCCAAAGTCCAGTTGATTGGTGGAAATCGTCTCCTCCCGTCCGGTGACGGTTTGGTATTGAAAGTCGATTTTGGGCCCATAGAAGGCGGCTTCCCCTCTTTGCTCCTCAAAGGGAAGCCCCGATTCCTCCATGGCCTCACGAACCAAGTTTTGGGCCGTCTCCCAACCTTCCGGGTCGTCCATGTATTTGTCCTTTCCCTTGCTATCTTCCGGATCCCAGGTGGAAAAACGCATATAATAATCCTTGAGCCCCAGGGTATCGTAGAGGGTTTGGTGCATCCGCATGACTCCCAGAAACTCATCTTTGACCTGTTCTTTGGTGCAATAGATATGGGCATCGTTCATGCACATTCCCCTCACCCTTAAAAGCCCGCTCACGGCCCCACTCTCCTCATAACGATAGACGTGACCGTATTCGGCCAATCTCAGGGGAAGTTCCCGGTAACTTCTCGGACGGGACGAAAAGATTTTGTGGTGATGGGGGCAATTCATGGGTCTTAAATAATAGGACTCCTTGATTCGCTCCCCGGATTCGGATTCCCGCATAAGTTCCATGGGAGGGAAAATGGCGTCCTTGTAATAGGGAAGATGGCCCGTTTGATAGTAGAGATCCCCTTTGGTGATATGGGGTGTGGCCACCCTTCGGTAGCCGTCCGCAAATTCCAATTCCTTCATAAACGCTTCCAATTGATCCCGAATCACGGTTCCGTTGGGAAGCCACAGGGGAAGCCCCTTGCCCACGGTCTCGTCGATATGGAAGATGTCTAAGTCCTTGCCCAGCTTTTTGTGATCCCTTTTGAGGGCCTCTTCCCTTTTGTCCATATAGGCCTTGAGGTCGGCCCGACTTTCAAAGGCCCAAGCGTAAAGACGGGTCATCATCACATGGCGATGATCCCCTCGCCAATAGGCCCCGGCCACGGAGTGGATCTTAAAGCAATCCTTGGGGATCTCCTTGGAGTTTTCTACGTGAGGGCCCTCGCACATATCCTCAAAGGGGCCGTTTTGATAAAAGCGGATGGACTCTATCCCCTCCCTCTTGGCCAATTCCCCGGCATACTGGGCCTTATAGGGTTCGCCCATCTGCTCGATATGCTCCAAGGCCTTTTCCAAGGGGAAGTCTCGATAGGAAAAGGTTTGGTTTTGGGCCAAAATCTTTTTCATTCTCTTTTCGATATCCTTGAAATCCTCTTCGGTGATGGGAGAACTCAGGATGAAGTCGTAGTAGAAGCCGTCATCCACGGGCGGGCCGAAGCCCAGCTTTGAGCCGGGCCTTATCTGCAAAACGGCCTGGGCCATGACGTGGGCCAAGCTGTGGCGAATTTTATAGAGAGGGGAGTCCACATCTCTTTGGGGGGTTTTTGGCATGGGAACAAAATTAACGCCATCGCAAGATTTTGACAAATGCTTCAACACATCACCCCACACAAACCCGCTCAAGGATGGTATGGGAACCCTATGAACTCACATATCGTCGTTTCGTGGGCCCTCACGGATTTGGACTGGATCGTCTTTTCCGGCATCCTCCTTTTGACCCTGCTCTCCATCGCCTACGGGCATCTCGTCAAAAAGCCTCGCCCCTCGGGGGACGGGGAAGAGGGATTTTTGGAGTTGCTGCTCATGGGACGCCGCCTAACACTTCCCATGTTCGTGGCCACCCTGGTGGCCACCTGGTACGGGGGGATCTTTGGGGTCACGGCCATCGCCTTTGAACAAGGCCTTTACAATTTCATCACCCAGGGGGTGTTTTGGTACCTCACCTATATCCTCTTCGCCCTCTGGCTCGTGGATAAGGTTCGGGCCCGTAAAGCGGCCACCTTGGCCGATCTCGTAGGAGAGATGTTTGGGCCCTCGTCGAGAAAGCTAGCGGCCTTGTTCAATTTCTTAAACGTGGTTCCCGTGACCTACGCCATCGCCTTGGGCATTTTTTTGCAGATGATCTTTCACCACCTCTCCTTCCCCAAGGCCATGATCTTGGGGACCGGTTTTGTCGCAGCCTATTCCATGTACGGCGGGCTTCGCTCCGTCGTCTATAGCGATCTCATTCAATTTTTTGTCATGTGTTCGGCCGTCTTCTTGGTGGCCCTCCTCTCCGTCTCCACCTTTGGGGGTCTGGATTACCTTCGCTCCCACCTGCCCCCGCTCCACTTCAGTTTCACCGGAGGAGAATCCCTGGGGAGTGTGTTGGCCTGGGGGCTCATCGCCCTTTCCACCTTGGTGGACCCCAATTTCTACCAACGCTCCCTGGCCGCAAGTTCCTCTCGGGTGGCCAAGAGGGGAATTTTCATCAGCACGTTGATCTGGCTTCTCTTCGATCTGTCCACCACCTTTGGGGCCATGTACGCCAAGGCCTCCATCCCCAACGCCCAGCCGGACCGGGCCTACCTCATCTACGCCCTCCAAATCCTTCCCGACGGTCTTAGGGGATTTTTCCTTGCGGGTCTTTTGGCCACCATCCTCTCCACCATGGACTCCTATTTCTTCATTGCGGGAAGTTCCCTCACCTATGATTTGGTACCCAAAAGATGGCGCCGCCCCTCTCTCTATCCCGTAGGCATTGTGGGAACGGCCGTCCTGGCCTGTGGCCTAGGCCTTCTTTTCGACGGGCATATCAAAAATGTTTGGAAAACCTTGGGCTCCTACAGCGCCTCCTGCCTGCTCCTTCCCGTGGTGGTGGGGCATCTTTTTCCGGGGCGTCTTTCCGATAGGGCATTTTTCCTCTCCTGTACTCTCGGAATCCTGGGGACCACCTGGTGGCGTCTCTTCCCTCTGGAAGGCCCTTGGCAAAATCTCGACGAATTGTATGTGGGTTCGCTCTTCACCCTTTTTGGGATCGCCGCCTCTTTTTTCCTCTCCGGGAAAAAGGCCTAGGGTGATTCCACTCCCTTAAAAAAAAGAGCCTACGAGAGAGTCGAGGAGGAACGCCGGAAGATAGAGGATGGGGTAGAGGATACGTTTTAAAAGGGGACGCTTGCCCTTGCGGTCTTCTAAAGAAAATGAATTTTTCCGACGGGTTTCCATATCCTCCAAAACACCTTGGGCCAACTCCTCATCGTGGCACAAGATCCCTATCTCGGAATCCCTGGAAAGAGAGGTGCGGGAATCCATATCGTAGTTTCCGATCAAAAAGCTGTGGTTGTCAAAGACGACGGTTCGTGCATTGAAAGAAAAACGAGACGAGCCGGTCTCTTGAAAGAAGAAATCCTCATAGGGGGAGTCCCCACTGTAGATAAACGTATTCGGTTTCGCTCGCAGCCAATCCCTTGCCATCTTGTCCGTCACTTTTTCAAGGGCCTTGTCGTAAAGGCGGGCAGAGGTGGGATAAAAGTCATTGGCCAAAATCAAGGCCCCCATCTCCCTTCGCACGGACTTTTCCAAAACCCTATGAACCTCATCCTTTTTGGCCCCTTTGACCGCCACCCGGGCCATCTCCACATAGAGGCGGTTTTGCCCACTCACGATATTTTTATAGAGCAATTTAAAGACCTCGCGAGGCCTGACGGGACCGTCTAAGGGCGCATCCGTGGCAAAGGTGATCTTTTCGCAAGACCCCCTAAGGGACTCTCTTTCCAATTGCTCCCCCGCAAACTCTCTCAAATCCTCCAGGGTTTCCTTTTCCCCATCGCTCAAGGTGAGAAAGTCACGGGCCTTGCGGATCATTTCCCTTAGATCGAAAACGTATTTTCGATAATTGGGGTTCCCGAGCATCCTATCCTCCGGGGGAATGTGAAGGGGACGGGGCGCTCGGGTGATGGTGGAATCCCAGTAGGCCTCAAAGGTTTTCAAGGCGGCCCGGGCCACTTCGGGGGATCTCACCCAAATGTCTCGATCTATAAAATTGGAACGAGGGTCTAGCTCAAAATGGGCATCGGAAATATCCCTTCCTCCCGTTATCATCTCCTCTGCGTCAACCACCAAAAGCTTGCGATGGCTTCGATGACCGCTGCGAAAGATGCCCCGGAAAGAGGACAAGGGGTTGTAGTAGCGCAGTTCCACCCCTCGCTTGCGAAGCAAATGGGCGTGGCCCTGACTCAAGCTCTTTTCCAAAAAATCCCCGTCCAATAGGAGGCGAACGGAAACCCCCTCTTGGGCCTTTTTGAGCAGGACATTCATCAAGACCTTCGACGAAAAATCTTGGGCCATGGAAAAATGCTCAAGGGCGATTTCCCTTTGGGCCCTCTCGATCATCCGAAGTCTCTTTTCCAAAGCGGCCGCCCCCCGATGGAGAATCTGCACCTCGTTGGGGGCAGAGGATTCAAAAAAGTAATCGGCCAAGCTTGGCTTCAGTGGAATGATGAGGAGCAAAAGGAAAAATAGAGCTATTCTCATACGATCTTAAAGTTTTATCCCCATTTCTACAGCTGTAAACATGTGTTGCGTTAAGTCCAAATGCCCCTTTTCATTTTTTCCCCCTTCCCCTACAAAAAAGAAAAGATCATAATGGGAAATGTAACCACTCGTATCTCCGGGAAAAACGGGAGGGCAGGCCAACTATGACCAAAGATACACGCTCCCCCAAAGACAGAAAGGCCCTCAACTACCACGCAGAAGGAAGGCCCGGAAAAATCGAGATCAGGGCCACCAAGCCCACCCTCACCTCCTCCCAACTCTCCTTGGCCTATTCTCCCGGAGTGGCCATTCCTTGCTTGGAGATCGCCAAAAGAGAGGACGATGTCTTTCGCTACACGGCCAAAGGCAATTTGGTGGGAGTCATCACCAATGGAACGGCGGTTTTGGGTCTTGGAAAGATCGGGCCTTTGGCCAGCAAGCCGGTGATGGAGGGCAAGGGGGTTTTGTTTAAAAAATTTGCGGACATCGATGTCTTCGATATCGAACTCGACGAACCCGATGTGGAGGGAATGATCCGAATCATCAAGGCCTTGGGGCCCACCTTTGGGGGAATCAACTTGGAAGACATCAAGGCCCCGGATTGTTTTGAAATCGAAAAGGCCTTGGTGGAACAAATGGACATTCCGGTCTTTCACGACGACCAACACGGAACGGCCATCATCGCCGCAGCGGCCTTTATCAACGCTTTGGAGGTGGTGAAAAAAAAGATCCATAAGGTCAAAATCGTCTTTTCCGGGGCCGGGGCCGCTTCCATGGCCTGTGCCAAGCTCTTCATCCAAATGGGGGCCAAGAAAGACAATCTCATCATGTGCGATTCCAAAGGAGTCCTCTACGAGGGACGAACCTCCGGGATGAATAAATACAAAGACGAATTTGCCGCCAAGACCGAGCATCGAAGCCTTGCGGAGGCCATCAAGAAGGCCGATGCCTTTATCGGGCTTTCGGTCAAAGGCCTCTTATCCAAGGAGATGGTGGCCTCTATGGGCAAGAAACCCATCATCTTCGCCATGGCCAATCCCGATCCCGAGATCACCCCGGAAGAGGTGGCCAAGGTGAGAAAGGACGCCATCATGGCCACGGGAAGAAGCGATTATCCCAACCAGGTCAACAACGTCTTGGGGTTTCCCTTTATCTTTCGGGGGGCCTTGGACGTGAGGGCCAAGAAGATCAACGAAGAGATGAAATTGGCCGCCGTGAAGGCCTTGGCCGATTTGGCCAAAGAGGAGGTTCCGGACGAAGTGAAAAGGGCCTATGACAATAAGGATTTTTCCTTTGGCCCCCAATATCTCATTCCCAAGCCTTTTGACCATCGGGTTCTTACCCGCGTGGCCCCGGCCGTGGCCAAGGCCGCCGTGAGTTCCGGCGTGGCCCGCCATCCCATCACGGATTTCGAGGCCTATGCCCTGGAGCTCGAAGCACGGCTTGGGAGCGGCCAGGCCTTTATCAAGTCGCTCAGGGATCGCATCGACATCACGTCCCCTCCCCGCATCGCCTTTGCGGAAGGGGAGGATATTCGAATTCTCTACGCCGTCAATAGGATTAAAGACGAAAGCCCCGTCTGCCCCATCTTGATCGGCGATCCGGCCAAAATCTATCCCAAGATCGAAAACCACCACCTCTACCACCTCCACGACGTGGAGATCATCCACCCGGAAAAAGATCCCAGAAGAAAGGATTTCACCCACCTCTACTACAGCTCTCGCCAGAGAAAGGGGGTGAGTTTGTCCCACGCTCAGCAAGTGATGGGGATAGGCAATTATTTTGGGGCCATGTTGGTCAAAAACTCCCATGTGGACGGTATGATCACCGGAGCGGCCCATACCTACCCGGAGTCCTTTCGCCCGGTCATGGAGATCGTGGGGACCCACCAAGGACATAAGGCCGCAGGCATCATCATTTTGGTTTCCAAAAATAAGCTCCATTTTATCGCCGATTGCACCCTTCAATTCGATCCCGATGCCAAGGCCTTGGCCGACATCGCCATCGACACGGCCGGGGCCTATCATTCCTTTACGGGAAAGCACCCCAAGGTGGCCTTTTTGAGCTTTTCCAATTTCGGCTCAAGCCCCCACCCGGATGCCAAGAAGATGGCCAAGGCCGCTTCCTTGACCAAGGAGATGGCCCCCTATCTCGTGTGCGACGGAGAATTGCAGGCCGACGTGGCCGTGGACTCAAGGCTTATCACGAGTCTTTTTCCCTTTTCCGATCTCCAGGACTCGGCCGATGTCCTCATCATGCCCAATCTCAATGCGGCCAATATCGCCTATAAATTGGCCGGCCAATTGAGCGAAGATATCGATATGATCGGCCCCATCATCATTCCCCTCAATAGCCCCATCAATATCGTCCAGCGCACGTCCACGGTGGATCAAATCGTCCATGAAACCATTCTCACGGCCTTTATGGCCCAAAGATTCACCCATCTCAAAAAGGATCACGCTCGATGAAAGGATCAAAGGACGACCCCCAAAAAATCATCTCCACCTCCCACGCCCCCGCCGCCGTGGGCACCTATTCCCAAGGGGTGGAATATAACGGCGTGATCTATTTCAGCGGGCAAATAGGCCTCGAACCCCAAAGCGGGCAAATGAGAGAAGGAACCAAAGAACAGACCCGGCAAATTCTAACCAATATCGATGCTCTCTTGAAGGCCTGCGGTTTGGATCGCGGCCATATCATTAAAACCACGGTTTTTCTCACGAATTTAAAAGACTTTGAGGTGATTAACGACTCCTACCAAAACTATTTTTCCCCACCCTTCCCGGCCAGGTCTTGCGTAGAGGTTTCGGCCCTTCCCAAAGGGGCCCGAGTCGAAATCGAAGTCATCGCCTCGACAAAATAGATATTTGGAAAAAAGATGTTTGGCAAAAAATATATCTTTGAAACGTCAAAGACGAGATACAAGCGATACTTTATCAATATCGTTTACTCCTTTCTCATCCTAGGTGTTTTCTACGTCCTCTTTAGCTTCTATCTCCTCTATTTCGGCCGAAAGGAAATGAAATCGGCCCAAGATGCCTTTTATCAAAAATCTCCCGATCTCATCGTCGTCTTTACGGGAGATGTGGGAAGAATCCCGTTGGCCATCGAACTGTCCAAAAAATTTAAAACGTCTAAAATTTTTATCACGGGTGTCTATGCCCGAAATACCGTGGATCATCTTCTCCGGGCCATGAGAAAAGATGACGACCCCCATGTGGACTCCCGCCAAATAGAAATCGATTACCTGGCAAGAAACACCGTCGAAAACGTCCTCTCCACCCTACAATTTCTAAAAAATCATCAGGAGTTAAAAAGGGTTCTTCTGGTTTCATCGGACTATCATATCTACCGAATCAAACGAATCACCGAAACCCTCTCTCGCCCAAAAGATTCACTGGAGTTTCATTATCAAGGCACCGTAAGCGACCTCAAGGCCTGGCGATCCTACCGCCTCATCTTTAAGGAAACCTCCAAAATCATCAAGGCCTTGGCCTTTTTACTCCTTTGGGACGGGGATCAAGAGACCCCTCGGGTCTCGATACCACAAAAGTGATGACGACCATAAAGACCCCGTAGGCCGTGAGCTTGACGGAGAGGGGGATCAGGGGGCGAAACCAAAGAAAGAGGGAAATGCACAGGAGGGCGAAAGTGGCCGTGACCTTGGCCGATCTCCTAATGATTCCGCGGTCATTCCACTCCTCAATGGAGGGCCCCACCACCGGAAGAGAGCGCAACCAACGATAAAAACGGGGATGGGTTTTTGAAAAACAATAGGCCGCCAACAAAACGAAGGGGGTCGTGGGCAGGAGGGGAAGAAAGGCCCCTAGAAAGCCTAGCCCCAAGGACAAAGAGCCTATAAAGAGAAGGGTAAAGCGAAAAATCCATCCCATAGCTTACCTTACTACTAAACCCTATTGACGGAAATGACCTCTGAAACGCTTTCAATGGCCGAGATGGCCTTGAGAAATTCGGAATAATCTCGAACCTCGATTTGAAAGATAAACGATCCTTTGGCATCGGGAAGAGAGGTGGCGATGGCCGAGCGGATATTGATTCCGGTTTCATTGATGGCCTTGGAGATGGTGGAGAGTACTCCCGGACGATCGTTGGTCATAACCCTAATGCCTACGGGATGCTTGAAAAAATACTCGGAATTCCAACTCACGGTGATGATGCGGGTACTTTCCGCTTGTCCCAACCGTTGGCAATCCTCTCTGTGAACCGTAATCCCTCGTCCACGAGTGATATGACCGCTAATGATATCGCCGGGAATGGGGTTGCAGCACTTGCCCATGCGAACCATGAGATCATCCATTCCATCCACGATAACGGCGTTGTTTTTTCGGGACGTTTTTTGGGCCATGGAGGTCAAACGGCTCGAAAACTTATCCAATTCCTGGCTCTTTTCCTCTTCCACCTTGGGGATGAGTTCCGGGATGGCATCGATCACATCCTTGGCCGACAATTTGCCGACTCCCGTATGGACGTAGAGTTCTTCCGGGATGGAATAGCGAAAATGTTTCAAGGCCTGATCCACGAGACCCTTCTTTAAGGCCTTGGCCAGGGATGTTCCATACACCCGAAAGGCCTTTTCCAAAATTTTTTCTCCAAGTTCCCGGCTTCTCTCCCTTTCCACTTTGAGAAGCCATTGTTTGATCTTGGCCTTGGCCTTGGAGGACTTGACCAAATTGAGCCAATCCTTTGAGGGGGTTTGGGTCTTGGAGGTCAAGACCTCCACCATATCGCCGCTTTTGAGTTTATATCTTAAAGGAACGATCTTTCCATTAACCTTGGCCCCTACGCAGCGGTGGCCCACCTCCGTATGGATCGAGTAGGCAAAATCCAAAGGGGTTGAGCCGTGTTGCAACTCCTTCACATCCCCTACGGGGGTAAAGATAAAGATCCCTCCGATATCCAGGTCACTTTTGACCACATTCATAAATTGTCCGTCATTTCCAAATTGTTCAGAAATATCCAAAAGCTCTTGAACCCAATCGAGCTTTTGCTTGGCCCCCATAATCCCCTCTTTGTACTTCCAGTGGGCGGCCACTCCCGTTTCGGCCACCTCTTCCATCTCTTGGGTTCGGATTTGAATTTCGATCCTATTGCCTCGAGGGCCTATGACGGTGGTGTGGAGGGCCTGATAGTTATTGACCTTGGGGATGGCGATATAATCTTTAAAGCGGCCCGGAATCGGCTTAAAGGAGGAGTGGATGATCCCCAAAACCTTATAACATTCCGTGATATTGCCCACCAAAACCCTAAAGGCCAGAAGGTCTTGAATCTGTTCAAAGTCCACCCCCCGATTCCTCATCTTCTTATAGATGGAATAAAAATGCTTGGGCCTTCCCCTCACCTCGGCCTTGACCGAAAACTCCAAAAGTTTTTCCTGAACGAGTTCGATGGTTTCCTTGATATAGACGTCCCGCTCTTCCTTTTTCATGGCCACTTTTTCCGCAAGACGATAATAGGTTTCAGGTCTTGAAAACCTTAGACAAAGGTCTTCCAGTTCGCTCTTGACCGAGTGAATCCCCAAGCGGGAGGCCAAGGGAACGTATATTTCCAAGGTCTCGTTGGCAATCCTTTGCTGTTTTTCCATGTTGACGTACTGGAGGGTTCTCATATTATGCATTCGATCGGCCAATTTGATGATGATGACCCTGATATCCTTGGCCATGGCCACCACCATCCTTCTAAAATTTTCCACTTGGTGTTCCTGGCGGGTCTTGAATTTGATTTTAGAGATCTTGGTCAATCCCACCACCAATTGGGCCACGGTGGGGTTGACCTTCTCCTCGATATCCCGGGGGCTGACGTCGCAGTCCTCTACAGAGTCGTGGAGGATACCTGCAATGATGGTGTCCGTGTCCATTCTGAGCTTGATCAAAATGGCCGCCACGTTGAGAGGATGGATGATATAGGGTTCCCCCGAACTTCTCTTTTGACCGCTATGGGCCTTTTCGGCCAACTGATAGGCCTTTCTCAAGGTAATGAAATCCGCATCGGGGTAATAGGCCTTCACCCTCTTGAGAAGTGTTTCGATATCGAGATGTCCCTCGTGGGAAAAATCTAATTTTTGCACGGCGGTTCCGGATTCTCTCTCATGTTTTCCACGATCTCTTTGAGTTCCCCGTAGGCCCTCTCAAAGTTATCGTTGACGATCAAATAATCACAGTTTCCTTTAGACTCAAGCTCCCTTTTGGCGTTGGCCAAACGAAGGGCGATCACCTCCTCGCTGTCCGTCCCCCTTCCCCGAAGCCTCCTTTCGAGATCCGCAAGGCTTGGAGGTTCGATGAAGATCACGCGGGCCTTGGGAAAGGCCTTTTTCATGCTATCGCGCCCCTGGACATCGAGATCGCAAAGGACGGTTCTTCCCCTTTCGTATTCCCGTCTCAACTCTTCCAGCGGAGTCCCGTAGTAATGGGAATGAACCAAGGCCCATTCCAAAAAACCGCCCCCATCCCTTTTTTGGATAAATTTTTCCTCTGAAACAAAAACGTAGTCCACCCCCTCCCTCTCTCCTTTTCTCTTGGGACGAGTCGTCCAGGAGACGGATTCTACGATCTCGGGAATCTCCTCTTTTAATCTCGCCAAAAGAGAGGTTTTCCCCGTTCCCGAAGGGGCGACGATGACGATGAGATGACCCTTGGCCTCCACGGTTGGGCTACTCCATATTGAGGGCCTGCTCCCTCATCTTTTCGAGTTGAACCTTCATCTGGACGATGGCCTTTGAAATTTGGCCCAACTCGGATTTTTGCCCGATGGTGTTGGTCTCCCGCCCAAGCTCTTGGATCAAAAAATCCATCTCCCGCCCCTTGGGCCCGGGTCTTTTTAAAAGGTCTTTCAATGTGGCCAAATGCCCTTCAATCCTTCCTATCTCTTCGTCGATATCCATCTTCTCCAAATAATAGATCACCTCCCGGTGAAATCCCGCATCCTCTTCTCCGGGCAAAGACTGGCCGAAGCGACGACATTTTTCCATGAGTTTTTCTCGGATGATGGGCCCAAAATCTTGGGCCTTGGCACGAATAGGAGCTAAATGGGAAGCGTAGTTTTCCAAATGTCGGCCAAGAAGTTCGCACAAGGCCAGCCCTTCCCGACGCCTGGACTCCCCCAAACTTGAGAGGGCCTTGTCCAAAGCCTTTCTCACAAGGGCCGCGACCTCCTTCTCCTTTTCCCCGCTCACCTCCACGGCAAATTGGCCCCCCAAAAAATCCCCGGCAAAGGCGTGGAGAGGAACGCCCACTTCTTCGCACAAGGCCTTGATATGGGTGAGATAATCTTTGATCTTTTGAGAGTCCATACCCCCTTGGGAGGAGGGGCCTTGGGTCTTGTGGGAGACCCAGATATCAAAACTTCCCCGTTTAAATCGGCCCTCGATGGCCTTGTGGATCTCCCTTTCCAGGGAACTCAAGGGGGGGGAAATGCGCAGGCGAATATCTCGAAAACGGTGGTTGACGCTTTTCACCTCCACGAGGGCCTTGAAGTTGGGCCCTTGCTCCTCCCCCCTTCCAAAACCCGTCATGGAATCCATCAAAAACCGCCCTAGTCTGTGTCCTCGGATAGGGCGGCACGGCCCATATTCCGAAACTTCTCAAATCTCTTTTGGAGAAGAAGCTCTCCATCTATCTTCTTAAGGGATTCCAAAGACTTTTTCAAATACTCTTCCACCACACGGAAGGACTCTTCGGGATTTTTATGGGCCCCTCCCAAGGGCTCCGGGATAATCCCGTCGATCACCCCCCATTCATAGGCTTTGAGAGGCCCCAACTTCAAAGAATTGGCCGCTTCCTTCGCCCTCTTCGGGTCGGCCCAGAGGATGGAGGCGCAGGATTCCGGCGAGATCACCGAATAGATGGAGTACTCCATCATATAGGCCCGATCGGCCACCGCCACCCCCAAGGCCCCGCCGGAGCCCCCCTCCCCGATAATCACCGCCACAATCGGGGTCTTAAGGCCAAACATCTCCTGTAAATTCTCTGCGATGGCCTGGGACTGTCCCCTCTTTTCCGCCTCGATCCCCGGATAGGCACCGGGGGTGTCCACGAAGGAGATAATGGGGATGGAAAACCTCGCCGCAAGTTCCATGACCCTCAAGGCCTTTCTATAGCCTTCGGGATTGGGCATCCCAAAGTTATGGGTGATTTTCTCCTTGGTATTGCGTCCCTTTTCGATGGCCACCACGGCCACGGGAAAGTCGCCCATTCGACCGAATCCACAGATCATGGCCCTATCGTCTTGAAACCTTCGATCCCCGTGAACCTCGTGAAAGTCGCCGATCAAGGCCTTGATAAAGTCCACGGCGTGGGGGCGGGCCGGATGGCGGGAAAGTTGAACCCGCTCCCAGGGGGTTAGAGAGGAATAGATCTCTCGAATCATCCTATCGGCCTTCTTTTGAAGGGCCTCGATTTCCTTGGAAATATCGATATCTTGCCCTTTGGAAGCCGCCTTGAGTTCGCAGATCTTGTCTTCGATCTCGCTTACGGGTTTTTCAAAATCGAGAATGTGATCCATCTAAACTCCGCTCCTTGAGTAGAGCCTAACCTAAAACCGCCTTCTCGTACAACCTGACGCGCATTGCATTATTTACATGGTCTCTTGACTGCTTCCCGGGGCAAAGATAGCCTGGTGGATATTCGATATTCAGGGAGGTTCTAAGCTATGAAAACTCAATTTTTTGGAAAGGTTCTCGTCCTCTGCCTTCTCATCACTTCGGCCAAAGCCGGTGCCCTCTTCAAAGATGACGGCCCCGAGTACGATCCTGAAAAACACCGGGCCAATACGGAGCTTATGGCCTCGCAGCTTCGCCACTTTCTCCAAAGAAATGTCTCTAGGGCCGCTATCGTGTCCCGAGTGGGATCGGATCTTTCCGAAGAAACCTTTCGTCACCCCAGCAAACAAAAATTCACCCACGCCGGGATCGTCTGGAAGAGTTTGGAAGATGGCACCTGGAGATTCAAGCACATGATCAACCGTGGGGATGCGGATCCCACATCGAAAATTCTCGTTCACGAACTCAGAGAATTTTTTGACGACACCCCCTATATGTACGACGTTTATGCCAGCGTTCCTCCGGAAGAACTTCAAGACAAGATCGCCGCGATCCTCGAAAGTAAGCTCTCCCTCTCCCTTCACAATCCCCGCTATAGCAAAATCTCCAATCCCTATAGCACCGACTACCAAAACTCCAACGAATGGGTGTTGAGTGTTATCATCTCGGCCCAAACCGGGTTCAGATCCCTCGAAAAAATCCAGACCCATTACTTGGAGACAAAAAGGCCCTCGAGCCAAGTCAAAATAAGTAGTCTCAAGGCCGCAGGCCTTTTCTTCGCCAAACTCCTTGGGGGCAAAAAAAATGTCACCCTGAAAGACCATAGCGATGAGGAAGAGGTCTCCAGGTGGTTTAATTTTGTTTCCGCGGCCAACCTACACGACTACCTGGCCCGGACAACGACAGAACTAGGGCCCGTTCTCACCCAAGAGATTTGCCACACTAAAGGATGCGACATCCCCTTGACCGTCATCAATAAATTTGATGATTGAGAGATGGGATCATCTCGTGGTCGGAGCGCCGGGCTTCGATTCGTAGAGGACGACGTAGTTTTTTAAGATATTTTGACGAAAATTTTCGGGGATAGTGTTCCAGTCAACCACTTGGATCAAAATGGGGATATTGGAGTCATGGAGAGATTGTCTAAAAGCGGCCAACTCTTTGGTATCGATGGAATGTCCGCCTTTTGATCGCAACGCGAGATCGAGATCACTCGTATCGTAGGCCGTTCCATCCACACGACTCCCGTAGGCCAAGACCTCTACGGATGCACTCAAAACCCGCCCGGCTATTTTGATAATTTCGGCCTTATCTTGTGGTCTAAGAATCATGGGCACTCTCGATGACGGAAACGAGTCTTTGGGCATCCTTGATAAATGAGGGGATGAGACGAAGGGTTTGTTCTGCGAGCTTGAATCCGTAGTCGTGACTGGTCAGGTTTCGATTGTCTCTGTATTCGAGCCAACGCTCGACCTCTTTGAGAGAGATCAAGCCGTGACGACCCGAATGGCGAAAGACATCTTTAAAAGTCATTTGGGCGACTTCCTTGGGGGAATGAAAATAAGGCCCTAGACATTTGCGCAGGAGCTTTCCCGATTGTTCGAGGATAATTTCAAACTCTTTAATCGTGGCCGCCCTAAAAATGTCGTAAAGAATATCGTCTTTTTTCGCCTGCCCAAGCCTGGTAAAAGAACCTTCCAGAGACTCAATACATCGCTTTAAAAATGTGGTGTCTAGGGGCATTTTGTCTTTTTTCACCGTAGCTTCACGCTATTAAGTTTTTAAGATTTCGTCAAGAAAGGCCCAAGAAACAACACCACACCCTATGACCACTGGATTTGTCGATTCCGTTTTGATAGGCTGCGCCTATGCGCTCCTCCCCGAGGATGCAAAGGAATAAAAATGAAAACAAAGGATAAGACCAGGCCGCTCCTTATGGGCCTGCCCTTGGCAGAGCTTTCCAATCTTTTGAATCAAAACGGAAAAAGGCCCTATGTGGCCGATCAAATTTTCGATTGGGTCTATAAAAAAGATCTTCTTTGCCCTCTCAAGTGGGCCAATATCGCCAAAGATGTGAGGGAGTGGGTGGAGACAAATTTTCGACTCGATCTTCCCTCCGTCTCTTGGAAGGGTGTTTCTCGGGACGGAACCCAAAAGTTTTTGCTTGAGATGAAAGACGCTCAAACCGTAGAGGCCGTGGTCATTGCAGCCCCGCACCGCCTCACCCTCTGTCTTTCCACCCAGGTCGGCTGTGCCATGGGCTGTACCTTTTGCCACACGGCCACTCAGGGACTGACCCGTCACTTGGAGGCCGGCGAGATCGTCGGGCAATTTATCGCCGTCCAAAGGGAGTTATCGGCCCAAGATGATTCGGCCCGCCTCACCCATATCGTCTATATGGGAATGGGAGAACCCCTCCATAACTTTGAAGCCGTCAAGAAGGCCACGGGCCTCTTTCTCGAAGCCAAAGGCCTAGGCCTTGGCCAAAGGAGGATCACGCTTTCCACTTCGGGGCTCGTGCCCCAAATCGAAAAACTGAGCGACTTTCCTCCCATCAATATCGCCATCTCCCTCCATGGGGCCCGAGATGACATACGCTCCAAACTCATGCCCATAGGAAGACGTTACGATCTCCAAAGACTCTTTAAAGCCGTTCGTACCATTCCCCTCAAGGCCCATCGCCATATCACCTACGAGTATCTCCTCATCAAAGAACTCAACGACGGAAGAAAAGATATCGAGGCCCTGGCCGATCTTCTTCCCCGAAAAAGTTCCAAGGTGAACCTGATCCCCTTCAACGAATACCCCGGAACTCCTTTTAGAAGACCCTCTAGGGAGCGTATCGCTTGGTTTCAAGACGAACTTTGCCGAAAGGGTCTGACCTGCACGATTCGCCGAACCAAAGGAGATGATATCTTGGCCGCCTGTGGGCAGCTCAAAACCTCCGTCCGCCGACCACATAGTCAGTGACTCATGAAATCTCTCCTTTGTTAATGGAATGAACCCAACCTATTTATCATAAATAACACAATAAATGTGATATTTATGATTGAATTATCGGATAAAATAGTATATAATAAACACAAAAATTGTGATAATTATGAATAAGAAGCTCCCCCACACAAACAAAAAAAGACTCTACGATTGCGCCAGCAAACAGCAAGGCTTTTTTACCACAAAGTTGGCCGAACAGTCGGGTTTCCACCGCAGCCACCACTCCTATCATGTCAAAGTGGGCCATTGGATTCGGGAAATGAGAGGAATTTACCGCCTTTCCAACTTCCCTCAAAATGATGAGGATGCCCAGCTTATTCTCTGGTATCTTTGGTCAAGAAATCGAGACGAAGACCCTCAAGGGGTTTACTCCCACGATACGGCCCTTAGAATTTATGAACTCGGCGACCTCATGCCTTCTAAACTGTCTATGACTGTTCCCAAGAAATTTCACCGTTTCAATAAAACTCCCAACATCCTTGTTTTGCACAAAGCCGATCTTGCCAAAAGGGATATCCAACTCATTCGTGGATTCGCCGTGACAACCCCTGCACGAACCCTATTGGATATCATAAAATCAAAACATCTCGAAAGCTCACTTATCAAACAGGCTTATAAAGAAGCTCTTAGAAGAGGATTGCTTTCTCCCAATGATGAAAACAAGATAAGTGAGTTCTTCAATGAAATATAAAAAATACCAAACTCCCGCCGCATTACTTTCATCACTTTCGGAACGAATCAAACAGAAAGCAAAATCGGATGGCCTGGATATTCAAAGATTACAAAGACTATCCTCCCTACTGAAAGAACCTTTTGAAAAAAAGGTTCTTTCCCCTCCGACCTTCCTTGGGAAAACGATCCATCCCGATGAGTTGTCCGTATTGAACAAATATCTTTCCGAGTTCTTCCACATCATTGACCCTTTGAACGGCCAGGTTATAGGCCTCCATGGAGAGGAGATGTCCGTACTTGGCCCCCATTTTTTGGATCAAAAGGACGGAGAATTTTTCCAAATCCCCAAAACTTTTAAAACGGGGTGTTCTCTTTGAACCGGGCCAATACTCACGGTAGAGCTTGTCCAAAACCTCTTGAGCGATTGCACCGTCTGCACTCAGACAAACCAGGGGACGATAGGAAAAAGAGCTATGCTCCCCCGGAGTGCAGTGGTAGAGGATGCGAACGCTCATCCCACAAACCCAAAGTCCAGGGCCACATGGCCATCCGCACCCAGTTCTATATCCACTCCGCCGGAAATGGATGTGACCGTCGCCTGATAGTCCCTCGTGTATTTGAGAAATCTAAACTTCTTGTGGGGGGCCAAGGCCACCCGTTTTTCTCGAAGACTTGGGTTGTAGAGAACAATCCTTCTGATCTCTTCAAAGTTGAGTTCCGTTTGAACGGGCATCCTCTTCATCCATACGACCTCCACCCCCCCGTCTCCTTGAAGGTTTTGGCGGGGACATTCAAAAACCGACGTGAGTTTATCCCAAAAGGTCTCCAACATACTTTCCTTCAACCCGCAAAGGCGGTTTCCGTCAAAGAGGATCATCATAGCGGTTCCCAAACTCACCCGTCTCACTTGGGTATGGCATCGAATGAACTCCACCTCCAGGGAATTTTCCAAAATAAATCCCTCAAGCCTTCTCAAAAGCTCTTTATCCATACCTGAAGTGTCCAGGACAAAGGAAAGGCCTTCCAAGAAGGCCCCCAGCATCTCGTTCATAAGGGCCTTATCCATTGTTCGCCCAAAGAGATAGTGAACCGATTCCCGGGGGGCCTTCTTCCCCATTTTATCGGGAGAGTGGACGATGCGATACTGCCCCGGATAGGACTTCTTCAGGTATTCCTTCAAGCCGATATCGTCCCAAGAGGGGCGGCCCTTGGAGTAACGGGGCCAATGTTCACAAAGAATAAAAAAATCCAACGTCTCGTATTCCGAAACCCATTCATCCTCGGAGACGAACTCCCTCAAACGGGATTTGATGAGATCCGGCGTCACCACGAGGGAGAGAAACCCCATAAGGCCCGGGCTTCTCGAATGGGACGGCAAAAGGGCCGCAGAAGGAATCCTATCGTGGAGCAAAGAAAGGGTGATGTTTCGGGCATGGGAAACGGAATCCCCAAAGGACGAATCGGCCCTTAGGAGCAAATCCCCCGGGGCCCCTCCGAGAAAGGAGAACTCAAGGGGCCCCAAAAATCGATCCTCCAAGGCCTCTTTGGCCGTTTCGAGATAGAGATCTCGAATCATCTGCCCATAAAGATGCTTGGTCTCCTCTTCACGTTCGCGGGACGATTCCGGGGCCCCGTTTTGGCGAATAAAACGGTGAAGCCCTCGCTTAAAGGCCTTGGAGGAGTCTTCCCAATAATCCATAAAACTCCTCTCCTCCCCGTTATCTTCGAGCCCCCCACCCACGAGACCCACCACGGAAGCGGAGACATTTTCCCTTTGGAAATAGTCTTCCAGTCCAAAGACGTAGCGGCGAAAGGACTCAAAAACCCTTTGATCGAAGAAGGAAGTGAAGCAATTGACCTTTCCGTCCAAGTCCATATAGGCGTGGGCCATGCCGTTTAAATCTATGGCGGGGACTTTGGCCACGAGGGGAGGGGCCCCTCCTGCGGGAAAGATGGGAAGGGGGGTCAGGGGGAGGAAGAAAAGGATGTCCTTGTCGAGGGATTCACAAAGGGAGGCCAATCGTGCCAAATCCGTTTCGGGGGAGTATCCGAAATCCGCAAATTCGCCGTCTTCGCAATGAAAGGCCCAATGGATGGGAACACACACTAGGGGATCCGTGCTTTGGGAGAGTTGGGATTCCCAAAGACCTGCCGAACTCTTCCAATAGTAAAACCACTGCTCCGAGGGAAATAAGGCCTGCCTATCGGAAGCCTCGAAAATGGCCAAAGGCATATCCCCTCCTCTTTTGATAAAAGTCCTCTCCCTTTTATTGTGACCTTGCAAAATCCCTCTGTCATCCAAAAAAGCCTCCCCGAAAAAGGGCCCTCCCTTTACAATCGCCCCCTAAGACCGCAAAATGGCCCTCTTATGTGGTTTTTTACCGAAGAGGAACGGCAACTCCAAGAAACCTGTCGGCAATTTGCCGAAAAGGAGATCGCCCCCCACGCAGAAAAACACGACCGGGAAGAGAGCTTCCATCTCGACTGCTTTAAAAAACTCGGGGAGTTGGGACTCTTGGGCATCACGGCCTCTCCCGACTACGGGGGGAGCGGGCTGGGGGCCACGGCGGCCACCATCGTCATGGAGGAATTGGGGCGGGCCTGTGCCTCCACCACACTCAGCTACTTGGCCCATAGTATTCTATGCGTCAATAACATCGACCAAAACGCCACCGCAGAACAAAAGGAAAAATACCTCCCCCGACTGATCTCCGGGGAATGGATCGGATGTATGGGCATGAGCGAGGCGGACTTTGGCTCCGACGCCTTGGGAATGCAGACCAGGGCCCTCAAGAAGGGGGATCACTACGCCATAAACGGCTCCAAAATGTGGATCACCAACGCCCACTACGCCCATGTGGCCTATATCTACGCCCGAACGGGGGAAGGCAAAAAGGGCCTCTCCTCTTTCATCGTGGATCGCTCCATGGACGGCTTTTCCGTGGGCAAGGAGATCAAAAAGATGGGCATGAGGGCCTCGCCCACGGGGGAGCTTATCTTCGACAACTGCCGGGTTCCCCTCGAAAACCGGGTCAGCCAAGACGGAGACGTAGATCACATGATGAGAAACCTCGATCTGGAAA
This sequence comes from Bacteriovoracales bacterium, assembly GCA_026713835.1. GTDB lineage: Bacteria > Bdellovibrionota > Bacteriovoracia > Bacteriovoracales > Bacteriovoracaceae > JAPONP01. Next base: position 8,835 of record JAPONP010000203.1, on the reverse strand, counting down.
GGATCACCATCTCCGGCATCTCCCTGGGCATCGCCAAGGCCTGCGTGGAGCAATGCCTTCGCTACGCCGGTGAGAGAAAACAATTCGGCAAACCCATCGGAGAGTTTCAACTCATTCAAAAAATGATCGCCGATATGAGTACCCAAGAGAAGATGATGCGCTCTTTTCTCTACCACACCTGCTATGAATATGACCGAGGCCTTCAAGGCCCGGTGACGGCAGCTCAGGTCAAATTGGCCCTTCCCCAAATGACCACCAAGATCGCTCTCGATGCCATTCAACTCCACGGAGGTTACGGCTATAGCCGAGAATTTCCCGTGGAAAGATATATGAGAGATGCCAAACTTAATGAAATCGGGGCCGGCACCAATGAGATCATGATCGCCATTATCGCCAAAAGATTACTTCGGAAACCGTCTTAGGATAGGCCCTTCGAATGGAGATCACCTTTTCCCCCCACGTCTCCTCGGATCCAGGCCCTCTCTTAGGCCCTTCAAAGCTTCAAAGAATTTTTCAAGAACACGGACTGGCCCAAGAGAATTTTATCACCGCCCATTCCAACGCCGCCGTCCTCGAAGACGTGGAAAGGGTTTACCAAACCTTTTCCCACAAAAAGATCTTCGTCCATATCGGCATGGGGGGAAGCTCCATTGGACCTCGGATGCTCTTGGACGTTTTAGGCCTTCAAACATCCGTACGCTTTCACTTTCTGGACAACTCGGACCCGGATTTGGTGGTCCCTACCCTCATGGCCTGCCCCCCGGAAAAGACCCTTTTTTATGTGGTCTCCAAATCCGGCCAAACCACCGAGACCCTGGCCATACTCTCCGTCGTCCTGGAAAAGCTCAAGGCCCATCACATCCCCCAAAGCAAGTGGCGAGATCACGTGGTCTTGTGTACGGGGCCCAAGTCCGGGGCCTTAAACGCCATGGCGCAGGACTTCGATCTGGAAACCCTTACCATCCCCTTAGGCGTTGGCGGACGGTTTAGTGCCCTTACCCCCGTAGGGCTTTTGCCGGCCCGGTTTGCAGGGCCCGACCTTAAAAACCTTTTGAGAGGGGCCGAAAGGTTGGGATTTTTGGAGGAGGAAAAGGGGCAAAGGGATCTTTCCCGTCTCACGAAAACCCTCGTCCAAGGTTTAGACCTCGGATACGGCCAAACGGTTCTTATGCCCTACTGCAAACGCCTTGAGAGTTTTAACGATTGGTTCGTCCAACTCTGGGCCGAATCTCTCGGAAAGGAGGGGAAGGGACTCACCCCCATCGCTGCGATCGGGGCCGCTCACGAACATTCCCAAATGCAACTCTTTATGGAAGGCCCCCGAGACAAGTTTTTTATCTTCATTCGCCTCAAAAATCCCCTCTACCGGGCCCCCTTGGGGGAGTCGCCGGATCATCCCTCCCTCAAGGCCTTTGCTGCAGGCAAAGATTTGGCCGGCCTCATCACATGTCAACTGAGAGGAACCCTCAAGGCCATGGATGAGGCCCGAATCCCCTACGCTCTCATCACCCTGGACAGATTGAGAGAAGAGGAGTTGGGGGGGCTGATGACCCTCTTTGGCCTTCTTACGGTTTTTGTCGGGAAGGCCTTAGGCCTCAATCCCTTCGATCAACCGGGCGTAGAGCTTGGGAAGCGCTATGCCTCGAAGCTCTTTGAAGCGATTCCGGCCAAGGCGTAGCGCGCCGAGCCATTCCGGTGCGAATTGAAAAAGCGTCCCGAGGAGACTAGGATTTTCAAGAATATGGGAAATAATGAGGACACGACCGTCGTCTTTACGGACATCAACAGAACTCTCAAGGCCTGTGATGAAGAGGCCGACGAGAAAAACGCCTGCCTTTTGGCCATCGGCGGAGAGCTTAACGGCACCATCTTTGAACTTCCCGAAGGAATCGTCACCATGGGCCGGGCCCTGGACAACACCTACACCCTGGAATTTGACGGCATCTCTCGCCACCATCTCCAATTTAAAGTAGGCGAAGGGGTGACCCTCTTCGATATGGGCTCTAGGAACGGTTCATTTCTCAACAACAAACCCGTCAAGCGCCCCGTGGATTTGAGTCGCGGAGATGTGATTAAGATGGGAGTCGTGGCCTTGAAGTTCATCCCCAAGGGCGATCCCGAAAGGCTCACCTACGACAAGCTCAACCGCGAGGCCAATACGGACGGTCTGACCGGGTGTTATAACAAAAGCTATTTCAACCAAGCCTGTGATCTGGCCATCAAAAGATCGAAAGTGACCGGAAAACCCCTCTCCCTCATCATCTTTGATATCGACTATTTTAAAAAGCTCAACGACGAAAACGGCCACGATGCCGGCGATCACATTCTTACGGAGATGGCCAAAGTCATCAAAAAAGGCGGGGTGAGGGACGGAGACGTGTTCGCTCGGTACGGTGGAGAGGAGTTCGTCATTCTCTTGCCCAATACAAACCTCAAGCAAAGCTATGAAATAGCGGAAAGGATTCGAGGCCTCGTGGAAGAGACCCCCTTTCGATACGAGGACAAACCCTTGTCCATCACCGTTTCCGTAGGCGTGGCCGATTACCGCCTCGGGGTCAACACGGGGGTGGATCTGTTCAAAAGGGCCGACCGGGCCGTCTATGCCTCAAAAAACGGTGGGCGCAACCAGGTCAATTTCTTTCGCCAATGACAATGGTCTCATCCCCCATTTGCCCGTCTCCCCGTCCCATCCGCCCCCTTCCGGACTTTCTCGTGGATCAGATCAAGGCCGGGGAGATCATCGAAAGGCCCGGCAATCTCATCAAGGAGGCCCTGGAAAACTCCCTGGATGCCGGGGCCAAAAAAATCCACATTCACATCGTCGAGAACGGACTCAAACAAATCACCATTGGCGATGACGGAACGGGAATCCCCTTTGAAGAGCTGGCCCAGGCCTTTTGTCGGCACACGACTTCAAAAATAGAAACATTCCAAGACCTCTACCGCTTAAACTCCTTTGGTTTTAGGGGCGAGGCCTTGGCCTCCATGGCGAGCGTCTCCAAACTCCTTTGCATAAGCCGCCCTCCCGATCAAGAGGGAGGACAAATCCATATCGAAGGGGGACGGGCCCAACCCCCCATTCGCCGGGAGGGGCTTCCCTTTGGAACCCAACTCATTATCAAAGACCTCTTTTTCAACACGCCTGTGCGACTCAATTTCATCAAGTCTCAAACGATTGAAAAAAACTTTTTATCCCGCACTCTTCACGCCTTTTTTATCTCTCATCCCCATGTAGAATTTCATTTAAAATGGGACCGGGAAGAAAAAAATGTTTTAAGACCCACAAAGAATCGATTTGAGCGATTTGCCCAAACCCTTTCCTGGGGGCGGTGGAACGAAAAGGATTTTTCTATGGTTGAAAAAAGGTATGAGGATTACCGCCTGACGGGTCTCTACGGAAGGTCTCCTAAAAAATCCGGCCAGAGCAAAAACCAATATCTTTTTGTCAATAAGAGAATCGTTCAAGACAAAACCCTCCATCACCTGATCTCCAAGGCCCTGGAAGGAATCTGGCCCAAGGGAACATCGGCCCCCTATCTTTTTGAATTGGATGTGCCCCCAAATGAACTGGATGTAAATGTTCATCCCAATAAAATTGCGGTCAAATTTTCAAGACCCTCCATCGTCCACTCCCTGTTCTATTCCGCTCTAAGAGAAACCCTCTCCTCTTCTCCGATGACCGAATCGGATTCCTCCGCCCCCGCCACCGCTTCCCATGACGACCTTCCAAAAGATATCAAAAAATCGAGTTTTGAGTCCTATGAAACCAGATACGTTACCCAAGACGAAAGGATCGACTCCATTTCCGTGGGCCACCGCTATAAGATCTTTTCGGCAAAAAACGAACGAGAAGACGCCCCCCCCTTTATCGTGGATACCCATGCTCTCGTTCGCTTCCACTTGGAAGCCGTTTACGACAAACTTTCCCAAGAGGAACAAGTTCCCCTTTTGGTCGCCGTTCCCTTTAGAGATGAACCCCTCGTGGGCCCCATACAACGCTATCCCCATTGGGAACAAAACGGTTTTGAGTTCAAACATTTCCCCCAAAAAGAAGGCCCCACTCTCAGCATCTTGAAGGCCTTTCCCAAATCCCTTTCCTCCCTCCCTCCCCCATTGGCCTGTGCGGCCCTCTTGGCCCACGCAGGAGAGGGGGAAGAAGAATGGTCCAAGATCGAACTTAAAAAGGCCCCCCTTTCGGCCAAAAACATCGCCTCCTTGATGGCCCCCTACTCCCAAGAGGATTTGATCGGCAGCCGAATCCTTTGTCCTCTAAAAGACACCCACATATCCCAACTTTTTCGTTTGATCCAAACCCCGTGAGAGAAGATAGAATCGTCATCATCTCAGGGCCCACCGCTTCCCGCAAAACGGAAACGGCCCTTTCCCTGGCCAAACGCCACGGACTTCCCATCGTCAATTTCGACTCCCTTCTCTTTTACCGAGAACTCAATATCGCCACGGCCAAACCCACGCCGGAAGAAATGGAAGGGGTCGATCACTACCTGATGGATTTTCAAAGTGCCAAAGATCCCATCAATGCGGCCCAATTTTCAAAACTCGCCCGGGGCACCATCGAGTCCCTTCACAAAAAGGGGGTCATTCCCATCCTCGTAGGAGGGAGCGGTTTTTACCTCAAGGGTCTTCTTGCAGGTATGGGCGACACCTTGCCTCCCTCGGAGAAATCCATCGAACGATCAAAAGTCCTCTACGAAAAGGAGGGGATCGATCCCTTTAGGAAAATTCTTGAAAAGCAAGACCCCACAAACTTCCATAAACTTCATCCAAACGACCACTACCGAATCCGCCGGGCCGTAGAATTTTACTGGAGCAGGGGAAGGCCCTTCTCATCCCACGAAGGAGAGGGAAATCGCCTCCCTTCCTGGCGTGAATGCCATCTCTACTTTTGCATCGAAAAGGAACAACATTGGAAGATGATCGAGGCCCGTTCAAAAAAAATTGTAGAAAAGGGTCTTGTGGAAGAAGTCCGAGGGCTTCTTAGGCAAGGCTTTACCGGAAGAGAAAAACCCCTTCAATCCATCGGCCCGAAGGAGGCCTTCGAGTATCTGGCCGGAACCATTGAGGGCCATGAACAACTCATCGAAAGGCTTAGCATCAGCACCCGACAATTGGCCAAGGCCCAAAAGACCTTCTTTGCCCACTTTACCTCCAAGGAAAGCTTCGATCCTTTAAAAGAGCTTTCTTCCATCGAAAAACGCTTTTCAAACTTTACCGCAAATTAGATAATCAACTCCATATCTAAAACCACCGAGAATCGCCCATGGCAAAGCGCCTTAAATTGATCATCATCTCCGATGGAACGGGGGAAACGGCCACGGGAACGGCCCGGGCCGCCATGAAACAATTTCAAGACTACGATATCTATTTCACCCGTTATAAAGATGTTCGAACGACAAAACAAATCGATGCCATTTTTGAAGAAGCGGCCACTTCCCATGACCTCGTCCTCTATACCATTGTGACAAAAGAACTCCGAGAGTATATCGCCAAACTCTCACGGGCCAAACGCATCAGATCCCTCGATCTTTTAGGGCCTCTCCTCACCTCGTTTTCCAATATCTTCGATGCGGAACCTCAAAATGAACCCGGACTTTTGAGGGAAATGAATAGTGAATACTTTGAGCGAGTCGATGCCATTGAGTTTACCATCAACCACGACGATGGCAAAAAGGCCGAGTCCCTTCACCTGGCCGACATCGTTCTCGTAGGAATTTCTCGAACATCAAAAACCCCCCTCTCCCTTTACCTCTCCCTCCACGGTTTTAAAACCGTCAATATCCCCCTCATCTATGGAAGCCCTTTGCCAAAAGAAATCAAGCAAATCGATCAACGAAAAATCTTTGGCCTGACCATAGACCCGGAACTTCTCTACGATATCAGAAAAAATCGATTGCAACGCCTGGGTCTTACCCAAAACAAGGGTTCCTATGCTTCCATGAAAGAGGTTATCAAAGAAATCGAATGGGCCAATAAAATTTTTTCCGAAAATAAAAAATGGTCCATCTTCAATGTCACGGGAAAGGCCCTTGAGGAGATGGCCACGGAAATCATGCATCTTTTGGAGATGAGAAAAAAGAATGTCTTTAAGAGCCGTAACGGATAGGTAACTGCTCGCACCTCTAGCAAAATAGGTCCGTAGTCTTAGGGGCTAATCGAGGTAAACCTCTATCCTCTTGCCTTCTTCCACAATAAAATCGATATCTTTGTCAATACCGAATCTCTCGTTGACCAACTTGGCCCTATAGGAGCCACTCGGAAGGGAATAGGATGTGATGGGAACCGTTATATGAACGGGTTCTCCTTCGGCTTCAAGTTTCAATATCGTTCCCGGTGGAATGTTTTCTGAAGAGGATGAATATATCTCTCCAAAAAAAGCGAGAGGTAATTCGGGAATCTCATAAAGCACTTCGGGGTTCTCTTCAGAGAGGAAAAATTCTCGAATAAAGGGCTTTTTCCCTCGATCGGTCACTTTTATTTTATATTTTTTCCCCAAAGGCAATCGAATAGAAAAAAAGCTATGTTCGACACGCTTCCCATTGATAAATAATTTGTAACTCGATTTAAACCCTTTGAATTTAAGTTTTCCGTTGTCCTTGCTGACGGAGGAGCTTGGAGTTCTTTTGCCTTTGTTCGCAGAAGGATAAAGAGAAGGAACGGCCGTTGATAGATGTTCCTTAACCAACTCGTGCCCCAGTATTCGCTCCCTTTCGGAATAAACTCCCCACAAAAGAATTAAAACGGCCACGGTGCGAATCATTTTTTTTCTTTGTTTGGCCTTAGAGGCAATCTCATTCTCGATTTCTTCTCTGGCCTCCTTTTCTTTTTTCATGGCAAGAAATCTTCTCTCGTTAAAACCTACTTCAGTATTCCCCTTTTCAAAATCGTCATCCTTATTGAACTCTAAGTTGAAATCTTGTCCTTGGTTCCCTATATCTTTGACATCACAAAGATAAAATTTTTCTCCAATGATTTCGCTTTTCGTTTTATCCTTTTTATCACTTTTAGAATCCTCTTCTAAATCTTGAAGATAGGGAGAAATATCTATTTTCCCAAATTCAAAGAGCTTGGCACGATCCCTTTCAATATGCTTTTTAAAAAGGGCCTTTGAAAAAGATGACAAATCCAAAGGGTTAAAGTCGGGATAATGAGAATAAAGAAATTTAACGAGTTCACGATTGAACTGATTCATATCGTCATATCTCATCTTTGGATCCCTGGCCAAAGATTTCATGATGATCTTATCCAAGTTGGAAGAAACATTTGGATTGATATGGGATGGTGGAGGAACCTTACAGAGTTGAATTTTTTTGATGATGGCCGCCGAGTTGGTATCCTCAAAAAGCTTCCTGGAACAAAGGAGTTCCCATAATGTCACGCCGAGGGCAAACTGGTCATAACAATGATCGAGTTTATGTCCCTCTAAATACTCCGGCGCAAGATAAGATAATTTCCCCTTGATCGTTCCGATCTGAGTACTCTCTGAATTCATATCGGATTTTGCAATCCCAAAATCAATCACCTTAACCGATCCGTCAAAGGCCATCATGATATTGTGGGGAGAGACATCTCTGTGGACGATATTGAGCTTTTTCCCAGAAAGTTTATCTCGAAAATTGTGAGCATAATGAAGGGCCTCACATACCTTAGAAGCTATATAAACGGAAACATCTACGGGAAAGATACATTTTTGTGCCTTTAAGGCCGTAAGAAATTCCTTAAGATTTTTGCCATCGACAAATTCCATGGACGTATAGAGTTGATCCTCATGAAAACCATATTCAAATATCTGAGCGATATTGGGATGGCCCAAGGCAAAGGCCACTTTGATCTCATCCAAAAACATTCTTTTAAATTCTTCGTCACGAGAATATTGTGGACTTATCATCTTGATAGCGACGATTCGATCAACATCTTCACTGAGAAATCTGGCCCTAAAAATTTTGGCCATCCCCCCATCAACGAGATGGTCGAATAAGATATAACGACCAAACCTTTTTAGTTTTCCATCATGAGTCTTCATAGCAATCCTTTAGCAAAAACCTTTTCGGATATAATAAGCAAAATAATGAGCAAAATATTGAGAAGGATGTGAAAGATTATCCACTCAATAAGATCAGTCCAGTATTGTTTGGGAAGGGTAGCCCGGTAAACTGATCAGGGTGCCCCTAGGGGCCGACTGAAAACAAACCCCCCTGACATGGTGTTTTTGCAATGATTCTTCCTTAAATTGAGGATGCATCCGTAGTGAACGCTCAAAATCGGAAAGGCTTTGCCAGGAAGCCTTTTGAATCTCAAACTGATTGCGAACGAGCCCATGTGCGATATAGCGAGAAGATTGTGAGTACAAAAGGGCGACATAAAAATACGGACATTTTCTCACATCTTCTTGAGATTTGGAGGAAAGCCAAAGAAAGTAGGGAGAATCTTTGGAAAGGGCCCCCATTCTAAGATCATAGATCAACGTGGCCTCTTTAAACCAACTCATCTGCTCAAACGGAAGCCGGGTTTTGACAAATTTTCCGTGAAAATAGCCATCTTTAAGAATAAAGGTGTTTCGTGCTATTTGATTGGTCGAAAAATGGCCGCAACTTGCTAAAAAAACGAATAGGCTCAAAAGAAAGGTAACTGCTCGCACCTCTGGCAAAAACTGTAATAAAGGCAAGGTAACTGTTCTCCACCCGGATAAGATTGGTAGGAGGCAACGAGGAGCGACTGAGGCGTGCTTCCTGCATGTCGCAAGGAAGCGACGAGGCAGTCGACTGCCAAGATTGCCGGGGGGTGAGCAGTTACAAAGAAAGGCTAAAATCGGCCCTGACC
>JAPONP010000202.1 GCA_026713835.1 Bacteriovoracales bacterium | reverse complement strand
CTCAAGCTCTATGGAGAGATCGCCCTTGGAATCTTTGACGGGCATATAAACCCTGATGTAATCGTGATAGGGGGAAAGGGCCTCATATTTTGATTCGAGGGATTCGGTGGCCAATAGAGAAAACGAGGAGAAGGAAAGGAAGAGAAAAAGGGTAAGATGGGCCATGGTGAGAACCTTATTTTCGCCTTAAATAAATTTTGTTTCTAGGCAGCCTAACTAAATCGAGAGGATCCATGGCCATTCTTCGGTAAGGGGATGGTAGAACTTGAGTATTTTTTCCTAATTTTTAAGAGGCACGGGAGATTTTTGATGGAGGAATATTCTCCTTTCTTCCCAACAAAAGCCCGTCCACAGAAATATCCATATCTAAGAGTGGAAAATGTATCCCCGTTCCCCCACAGGATAACTCAAAGTTATCTCGCTCCTCTTTGGATGCGTCTAAAAGGGAGGGGTAAAAAGCCAACGGAACAGAAATAACTCTTCCATCTGCCAACTCTACATGAATAGTAAACTTTTCAAACCATACTTTAGTCGCTTGAATTTCTCCTTCAAGATCCATCATTTCCTCCGTGGTAGTCTTTGTATTTTTCTATAAACTCTTGTTGATATTCCAGTATAATGTTTCTTGCTTCTGCAAGGTCTTTTGAGCCTATATTCCTAGTTTTTTGTATGGTGACATTCTCTAACCAGAAAATGGCTGTACCGCCGCCTTATCGACATGTATATGTGGGGGCTTAAATTTATTTTCATCAGAAAAAAAATAAAATCTAAACCCGTTTTTTCTCAACAATGTAGGCATTGCTAAACCTTATTTTTGAATTTGGGCCTTCATCAATCGATCCAGCTGGGCCCGCTCTTTGGTCAAAACCCAATCGTTTCCGGCCCCACGGCCTACGGGGCGAAACTCGTCGGTGAGGACACGTCCCCGGTCGTAAACTTTGTCTTCAACATGGGCCATGAGGACTTCGCCGGTGACGAGAAAACCCGTTCCGGGGCCCCCGTCTCCGTATTGCAAGATATCTCTCAAGCGGCACTCAAAATGGATGGGACTTTCCTTGAGACGCTTGGCCCCCACGATGGATGAATCCATGGGCGTTAGCCCTGCATATTCAAACTCATCTTCTCCGTAGGGAAGTTCCGTCGATGTCTTATTGATGGCCTCCATGGTGGATTCCGTGACGAAATTGACCACGAACTCTTTCGTGCGTTCGATATTGACCAAGGTGTCCTTTTTCTCCCCGGTCGCCGTTCTTAAAACGGGACAAAACGAGATAATCATGGGTTTTGAGCAAACGCCGTTAAAAAAGGAAAAGGGGGCGATATTGTTGGAACCGTCTTCGTTTCGAGTGGACACCACGGCGATGGGACGGGGGACGATGGCCCCGATGAGAAGTTTGTAGTTATCTTTAAAATCCTGTTTTGTGGTCTCAATGCTAATCACGATGATCTCCTCACTCTATTCAAGCTATTCCCAAGCTACATCCAGCTTTTCCAGTAGTCTTTATTTTCATTTTTTTCAAACCAAGATGTCGGCCTCAAGGGAAATCTCGTATCCACCATAACGGCGTATTCATCCGTGTAGGTCTTGTTATCGGCGGCCGAGAAGGCGTTGGGGTGGGGACCGTGGTGAATGCCTTGGGGATGAAAGGTCAAGGCCCCCGGTTCGATATTGTCTCGACTAAAAAAACTGCCCTGATGGTAGAAGATGACCTCATCGAAGTCGATATTGGAATGGTAAAAGGGAACCTTGAGAACCCCATGATCCTTATCCTCAAGGGGTCTTTCCACAAAAGAGCAGACCACAAAGTTTTTGGCCACAAATGTCGTATGCCCCGAGGGTGGGATGTGATAGCGATGGCTCATGATGGGGCAGATATCGTAGATGGAAAGTTTCCTGGGATAGACCGATCCCTTCCACCCCTTGGCGTCCAGGGGGTTGAAAGGATAGGTCACGGAAGTGATCTTCCCAAGACGCTTGATCCGAACGGTATAGTCTTTCAAATTCGTCTCCGAGCCCACCGCACACTCGGGGGTTTCGATCACGGTTTGATCGTAGAGGGCATTGGGCCCCAATAGACCTCGGCTTGGGTCTTCAAATTCGGAGCGGGATTCGAGCTTTAACATCTTTAAAGGATCGGTCACAAAAATTTTATAGGTGGTTCCCCTAGGGATGACGAGATAGTCGCCCTTGGCGAGCGAGAGATGACCGTAGATGGTCTCCACCCTCCCCTTCCCCTCGTGGATGAAAAAGAGTTCATCGAAATCCGCATTTCTAAAAAAGAAGGGGTCGTCTTTGGAAAAACGCCCCAAATTGATTTGAAGATCGTCATTTTGAAGGATGGGGCAAAAGCCATTGTCGTCCGTCAGTGAAAATTTTTCCGGAAGGTTTCTAGGCCGAAGCTCCCCTTCAATGTTTTTCCAATTGACCGGCGGGTGTTCGTGGTAGATATGGCTCACTCTTCCAAAAAAACCCTTTCTTCCATGCTCTTCCTCGTAGAGCCCGTTTGGAATTTTTACATGGGCCTGCTTGGCATAAATTCCCGATGCTTTGACATTTTCCATAAGTTTTAGTCCCCTTGTCCCGGTTTCGTTTGTTGGGGATGTCCCACACGGTTTCGCAAAATCCCAATCCCTTCCACTTCGAGTTCGATCTCATCCCCCGGCTGAATCCAACGGGAAAGCTCCAGCCCACAGCCCGTGCCTACGGTTCCGCTCCCCAAAAGGTCGCCTGCCAAAAGCCACTCGTCTCGGGAAACGTGGGCCATCATCTCGGAAAAACCGTAGTGGGCATCGCCGCTTTGGCCCTTTGACCACTCCTCTCCGTTGATCCGGGCCACCATGGTCAAGTCTGGCCGATCGGTTTTAAATTCGTCAATGGTTGCGATTACGGGGCCGATTACGGAACAAAAATCCTTGGCCTTGGCCGGGCCCAGGCGAACGGCCATCTCCTTTTTTTGCATATCCCGAGCAGAGATATCGTTTAAGATGGTGAAGCCAAAAAGATGATCGCAAGCCTTTTTGGCCGAAAGGTTAAAACCGTCTCGCCCCACGATGGCCGCAAGTTCCAATTCATAATCCAAAATCCTGGAATAACTTGGCCAAAGGATCTCATCCTCATGGCCTATAAAACCGTGGGGACTCCCTTTATAGTAAGCGGGGATCTCGTACCAGTACTTGGGGATGGGCTCCTTTCTCAATTCAAACCCTTTGGCCACGTGCTTTTCGTGGGCGTAAAAATCCCTGTAGGTGGTGATGACATCCAGTGGAGGGCCCAGCTTTGAATCCTCCAAACGAAAAAGAGAGGGGGAGTCTTCGCTCCTTTCCTCCTTTTCCTCTTTATGGAATTGCTCGCGGGTGTTTTGAAAAAAGGAGAGAGGATTTTCTTTGAGCTTGAGAACGGCCGAAAGGGAGGGAGGGGCATGGTGATGGGCCCTCTCCAAGGGATTAAAAAATCCCCGGCGCCGAAAACTATTGACCCAAAAGAGATTCACGTCCAAAATCTCATGTAACGATCCTCCCACCAATATTCCCAAACGATTTTGCTTCCCAAAAGGGGTCGATTTTAAAAAATGACAAATTTTCACATCTCGCTCCCAAATCGATTCCGCCAGGAGGGTAAAATCTCCTCCATGGCGGATATAAAATGATCCATCTCCTCAGAGGTTCCTATGGACACTCGGATAAAACCTGTCATTCCGTGGGAAGACAAGGGGCGCACGATCACCCCAAGCTCTAAAAGATCATCGAACATGGCCGCTTCCCCCTCGGGGTTCGCCGCCTTGAAGGCGATAAAATTGGTCACGGAAGGGATGGGGTAAAACCCGATTTTTTGGAGAAAAGCGAAGGTGCGCTCCCTTTGCTCAAGATTGCACCGGACGGTCTTTTCGAGGTGAGTGCTATCCCGCACGGCCGCCACCGCCAAGGCCTGGGCCACGGAGTTAGGCCCAAAGGGAGGCTTGACTTTCATAAGACCGTCGATCAAGTCTTCGTGGGCAAAACCATAGCCTATGCGAAGGCCTGCCAAGCCGTAAGCCTTGCTAAACGTCCTGAGCGTAATCACGTTGTCGTGGCGATAATCCATGCTATCCGGGTAATCGGGACATGATCTCGCAAATTCAAAATAGGCCTCATCCAAAATGACGAGGCAACGCTTAGGAACGGCGCTCATGAGATCATCGATCTCAGAAACGCTGATATAGGTTCCGGTGGGGTTATTGGGATTGGCGATATAGATGATCTTGGTCTTTTCCGTCAGATGTTTTTTTAAGGCCTTGATATCGAAGCGAAAGTCATCGGTCATGGGGACGGTTTTGAGATCGGCCGCCACGCTCTTGGCCATGATGGAAAAACCGATAAAGCTATTTTCCGAGGTCAAGACCTCATCTCCTGGGCCCAGCAAGGCCCTCGTGATATACGTCATGATCCCCTCGGAACCATCCCCTAAGATGATATTGTCCTGTTTAAGATTCCAACGGGTGGCCAATTCATTTTTTAAAGCGAAGGCCCCGGTATCGGGGTAGCGATGGACGTTCTTGGAAGCCGCCTTCATTGCCGAGAGCGCCAAAGGGGAAGACCCGTAGGGGTTTTCGTTACTGGCCAATTTGGAGATGCGGGAAAGATTCTTTTCCCGGGCCAATTCTTCCGCGGGTTTTCCGGCCCGATAGGTTTGCAAACTTCGGATATGGGGTGGCAGCAAACGGTGAAAGTGCTTCACTTTGAAACTCCTCGTCAAATCAATCTTCTTCAAAGCCTTCCCATCGTACCCCAATCCTTGGCAAATAGCATCCGGCATTATAGGCTGGGGTTCATATAAGGCTCTAAAAAGGCGGTTCACGGATGTCCTTTCTCCATGGAAAAAAGGCCCTCATCCTCGGTGTGGCCAATGAAAGATCCATCGCCTGGGCCATCGCCAAAAAATTTAAATCCCAAGGGGCCTCTTTGGCCATGACTTACCTGAACGACGCTCTCAAAAAGAGGGTCGTGCCCCTGGCCCGGGAAGCAGACGCCGATTTTGTCTGCGAGATGGATGTGACCCGAGACGACCATTTCGACTCCCTCAAAAAAACCGTCGAACAAAAGTGGGGGCACTTCGATATCTTGGTGCACTCCTTGGCCTTTGCGGATCGCGAGGATCTCAAGGGAAGCTTTACCCAAACATCGAGAAAGGGATTTCTTCTCGCCATGGATATCTCGGCCTACTCCCTGGTGGGTCTTTGCCAACACCTCCACCCCCTCATGAATGAAGAGGCCTCCGTGATCGCCATGACCTACCACGGATCCACCAAAGTCGTTAAAAACTACGATGTCATGGGAGTGGCCAAGGCCGCTTTGGAAACCTCCATGATGTACTTGGCCGACGACCTTGGCCCAAAGGGTATCCGGGTCAATTGTATCTCTGCGGGCCCCATCAAAACCCTGGCCGCTTCCGGCATCGGCGGGTTTCGTCGCATTCTCGAAACCGTAGAGGAAAGATCCCCTCTTAGACGAAATATCAGTGCCGACGACGTCTCCTCCACGGCCCTTTTCTTGGCCAGCTACGATCTTTCCAAAAATATCACGGGGCAAACCCTCTACGTGGATAGCGGCTTTTCCACCCTAGGGATTTAAATGTCTGAGCGCCACTACCGATACGGGCAGTTTTCCAACGAGCATCTCAAGCGAAGTAAAAAGGGGCTTGAACTCTTTAACGATCAATTTTACTGGGAATGTCACGAAGTCTTTGAGGATCTTTGGAAAGAGGATGTGGCCGATCACGCTCGCTATGTGTGGTGGGCCGTGATTCAAGTGGCCGCGGCCATGATCCATTACCGAGACGGCAAGGAAAGTGGGGCGAGGGGCCTTATCAAAAAGGCCAAGGAAAAATTTGCCAAATGCGAAGAACTCGGCGTGGAAACAAAGATCATGTATCGCTACTTGGATTGGGAAGAACTCAAATCACTCGTCCGCAAGGTTCCGGCTGAACCCAAGCTCTCCGACTTTAAGGCCCTCTTCCATTTTAGATTCAAATGCGTAGAGGAGATTTCCCCATGTCCCTAACGAGATTTTCCAAAACCTTTTCCATCCTCTTGAAAGATAGATTGATTCTTTGCATGGCCCTCGTCCCGATTTTAATAGGGCTCTCCCTCTATATCCTTCTCGGCAAAAAGATTTATGAGTGGCTCACGGTTTCGGGACAAGAAATGATTAAGGGTATCATCGGTGAGGGGGCCGGGGCCAATTTCATCTACAGCGTCCTCTTTATCTTAGCGACGGGTCTTCTCTTTTTTATCGTGAACTGGACTTTCGTGATGGTCGTTTCCATCCTGTCGGCCCCCTTTAACGATACCATCAGTTCCTTGGTGGAAAAAAGACATTCCGCCATGTCGAAAATGGATGAAGATCAAGAGTTTTCCTTCAAAAAGGTTTTCAAAAATCTTTGGAAAATCGTCCTCAATGAATGTAAAAAGGTCTCGTTCATCTTCGTCTTGACCGCCTTGGCCTTGGCCCTCGGTTTTATCCCCATGCTCGCCCCCGTCGGGTTTTTGCTCTCGGCCCTCTTGCTGGCGATTCAATTTCTGGACTATTCCTGGTGCCGTCACGAATGGACGGTACGGGAGTGCCTAAAAGATTGTTTCCGAAATATCTTTTCCTATACCTTTGGCGGGGTTTTCTTCATGCTCTTGATGGCCCTTCCCCTTATCAACTTGGCCGCCATGCCCTTGGCCGTCGTGTATTTTACCTTGGCCTGGGTGGATAAAAACGGTGAAACCGTGGGGCGGTGAGGACTCGTTAGTAGTAACTGCTCACCCCCCGGCAATCTTGGCAGTCGACTGCCTCGTCGCTTTCCTGCGACGTGCAGGAAGCACGCCTCGGTCGCTCCTCGTTGCCTCCTACCAATCTTATCCGGGTGGAGAACAGTTACCTTGCCTTTATT
>JAPONP010000201.1 GCA_026713835.1 Bacteriovoracales bacterium | reverse complement strand
GTCGACTGCCTCGTCGCTTCCCTGCGACGTGCAGGAAGCACGCCTCGGTCGCTCCTCGTTGCCTCCTACCAATCTTATCCGGGTGGAGAACAGTTACCTTGCCTTTATTACAGTTTTTGCTAGAGGTGCGAGCAGTTACCTAAAATCAATGTACGGGAGTTCGCAATAGCCTTTCCAGCTATTGAGAGAAACATCTAAATGTTCAAATTCACTTTGGGCATTTTTATCTTTCTTACATAATTCAATTTGGCAGTAGGTTAATTGAATTTCCGGACGATTTGAGGAAAATTCCAAATTTAGAGTTTTTGTCCAAGACCCTGTATTGGCCAAGATACTTCCGTCTTCATAAATCCTAAAGAAGGGGGTGTGGGTATGACCTAAGATAAGGGCCTTAATTTTATTTTTTTGAAAAAATGATTCTGTGAGAGCTTCAATATCTTGAAATAGCTGTAACTCTCTTACAATCGCTTTAAAAATATCTTTGAAGGATTTATTATTGTGGTAGAAATCAAGAAATCGAACCATTATAAAATAATAAGCTGTAGAAAAGAGGAATCTCACTGTAAAAAGAGTATCAAAAATTAACCCATAGGTAAAAAATGTACGATTGGGATGAATTTGATTGATATAGTCTCTTTCTGCCTTAAATTTATTGCATACGAGTGTTACATAGTAAGATCCCCAAGGTGGGATAAAATATTTTTGTCCATCTTGAGATTCGATGACTGATTTTTCTACGTCAAAGTTATGGGCCACTTCATATTCATGTCCGTGTTTGATGATAACTCCATCGACAGGTTTATATTCCCCATCTAAATAAAAGGAAAAGTGCTCTCTGGCCATCTCCGAAAGCGTACTGATAAAATAATCTCGAACTTTTTTGAAAACCAACTCACCATCATGATTTCCAATGATATACACAATTTTTTTATTTTTTTGATTTAGAAATCGATCCATAGCTGAAAAAACTTCCTGGTGTGCGCTGAGTATAATTTTTAATTTATCTAAAGATGCTGACTCTGACCAAAATTCATCGGCAAAATAAGGGACAAAAGGAACGGCTAAAAAGTCTAAAAAATCCCCGTTAATAATAAGTTCAACTTCTCTACTTTTATAAATTCCGGTGCAATAATAATCTAAGAATTCAACCAATTCACGATCGTGATGGAAATCTTCAAGAAAGTTTTTTTGACCATTAAAATTAACTCCTGCTCCTAAGTGCAAGTCACTAATCACTAAAAACGTTTTATCGATTTTACTTTTTCTTTGGTATTTCATAGGGGGAATGTCCAATGATGAGTTTCATCTTTTGAAAAGATGGAGCCAAGGGGTAATAAAAAATCTTTTCTTCTCTGATATGACCTATGGGTACAGATTTCATTTCTCCACCTTCTAAATTGACATAATCAATGACTCGCCCGCTTTCTGTTTGAATTTTCCCAACTATTTTGTCGAGAGTTTCATTTTTTAAAATAACGTGAATATGGGGAGAGTAGCGAGTCGGAGAAACAACTCTAAGTTTTCTCTCGAAGATAGTGACCAAAAAAGCAGATGAACTCTCTTTTGAAAAGACCTTTGGAGGACAAATAACCGATATAGATAGGACAAAAAGAAGAAGGGCTCGAAACATACATTCTATTTTAATGGCATATAAGGTTTTTCCAAACCGTCCCCTTCAGATGGTGATAAATTTCCTCTTTTTACTTGACTGAAAAAATCAAACAACCAGTTACGAAATTCTGTTCTGTTTTATATCTTAAAAAAGGAGTCTCACCTCATTAAGAGATTTGATTTCATCTCGAACGTTAGCCGCTTTTTCAAATTCGAGTTCTCTTGCATAATCTTTCATCAACTTTTTAAGCCGACTGATTTCTTGATCGATCCGCTCCGGACTCATCTCCTCCAAAAATTTCTTTTTTCTCTCCTGCCTATTGATCTTAGCTCCCCTCAAAGTATCAATAATTCCGCCTTTAACCTCTTTACTTATCGTTTGGGGAATTATTTTATGCTCTCTGTTATAGTCTTCTTGTTTTTTTCTCCGCCTCGTCGTTTCCTCCATGGCCCTCTTCATGGAAGGAGTCGTTTTGTAAGCGTAGAGAATGGCCTTGCCGTAAGCATTTCTGGCGGCCCGGCCGATTGTTTGGATGAGTGATCGTTCCGATCGCAAAAACCCTTCCTTGTCCGCATCTAAAATACCGACCAGGGCCACTTCTGGAAGGTCAAGACCTTCTCTAAGTAAGTTGATTCCCACGAGGATATCAAATTTTCCCAATCTTAAATCACGAATGATCTCCACTCTCTTAATGGTGGGCACATCGGAGTGGAGATAACGAACCCTAAGCCCCATTCCCTTCATACATTCCGTAAGGTTTTCGGCCAATTTTTTTGTAAGTGTCGTAATGAGTACCCGAAACCCGGATTTGATAACTCTTTTCGATTCGAGAATAATATCATCCAACTGATTATCGGCCTTACGAACCTCAACGATCGGATCGACGAGGCCCGTAGGACGAATCACCTGTTCGACCACTTCTCCCCTACATTTTTCAAACTCAAAATCAGAAGGAGTCGCAGAAATAAAGAGAACCTGATCCAACTTATCTTCAAACTCATCGAAGGCCAACGGACGGTTATCCAAGGCCGATGGCAATCGAAACCCATGTTCAACAAGATTCAATTTTCTTCCTCGATCACCCTTGTACATTCCACCCAATTGGGGAACCGTAAGATGAGATTCATCCACGACGAGAAGAAAATTCTTTTTGAAAAAATCGATCAATGTATAAGGTGGGGCTCCGGCAGGAAGGCCCGTGAGATGGCGAGAATAATTTTCGATCCCGGAGCAAAAACCCATCTCCTCAAGCATTTCTATATCAAAGAGGGTTCGTTGCTCCAATCGTTGTTTTTCGAGAAGTTTTCCTTCACTCTTTAGGGCCATTAGGCGTTCTCTAAGTTCTACCTTAATCCCGTTAATGGCCGCTTTAAGACGTTCTTTTCCCACCACATAATGGGATGAGGGATAGACCGTGGCCTTATTAAGGCTTTGCAAGACCTTTCCTTTGAGAGGATCGACGAGATAAATGCTTTCTACTACGTCATCAAAAAACTCAAAACGAAGGACAAACTCCTCTTCTGAAGCCGGAAAGACCTCGACGATATCGCCTCGAACCCGAAAGGTTCCCCTCGAAAATTCGATATCATTTCTCAAGTATTGGATAGAGATGAGGTCTCGGATAAAATGATCCCTTTCCCTCTCGCTTCCCGAAAAAAGAGTCACCTTCTGCCTCTCATATTCCTCGGGAGAGCCGAGTCCATAAATACACGAAACACTGGCCACGACGATAACATCATCTCTTTCCAAAAGGCTTCGGGTTGTGGAGTGGCGAAGTTTATCGATTTCATCATTGATCGAAGCATCCTTTTCGATATAGGTATCCGTTCCGGGAATATAGGCCTCCGGTTGATAATAATCGTAGTAGGAAACAAAGTACTCAACGGCATTATGGGGGAAAAACTCTTTGAACTCGGCGTAAAGTTGAGCGGCCAAGGTCTTATTGGGGGCCAAAACCAAGGCCTTTTTCCCCAAGATCTCGATCACATTGGCCACCGTAAAAGTCTTTCCGGAACCCGTCACTCCCAAAAGGGTTTCGTGGGAAGATGAGTTTTTAAAATTCTCTACCAACGTCTTGATGGCCCGGGGCTGATCTCCCGTCGGGCGAAATGTTGAGATGACCTTAAAATGGCTCAATACCGTTTCATCCGATCTTTTAAAACAGAAAGTGGAGTTAGAGGAATGAGGCCCACGAGTTCGGGCCCTTGAGCCGCCCCCGTCAAAACGGCCCTCATTCCTTTAAAAAGGGGTTTGCCCTTGATCTTTAATTCCTTTTTGATATGGGTCATCCAATGGGAAAAATCATCTTTTTGAGCAAAGGCCTTATTCTCACTCAGCAATCGCTCGATTTCGCTTTTAAGATAAGTCGCCATAACGGGCGTACTCTCCAAGCCCCGAATGGCTTTCAATTCGTCCTCATCATCGCCCCTAGAATCGATGCGAAAAAGATCATCCAGTAATCCGGGCAATTGGTTAAAAAATTGAACCTGATCTTTAAAAAAAGAAATGCATTGAATCTTCCACGAATTGGATCCGTCAAAAAAGGGGTGATTCTTCGGAAAAAACTTTTCACATCGTTTTAAAATGTCTTCATTTGAAAGCCTTCGCAGGTGTTGCCCGTTGATATATTTTAGCTTTTCCAAATCGTAGATGGCCGAGGCCTTGGTAAATCGAGTGGTATCAAAAAGATCCACGACTTCGTTTTGAGAAAAAATTTCTTTTTCTTGGGGGTGGGACCATCCCAAAAGACAGAGGTAATTTGTCATGGCCTCGGGAAGAAAGCCCTCTTGTCTATAATGATCGACACTCACTACACCATGGCGTTTGGAAAGTTTTTGGCGATCTTGTCCGATGAGCAAAGAGACGTGGGCAAATTGCGGCCTTGAGGCGTCGAGGGCTTCGTAAAGCATCAGTTGGCGAACGGTATTGGAAAGATGATCCTCCCCCCGAACGACGTGGGTTATCTTCATCAGCCAGTCGTCCACGACGCAACAAAAATTATAGATGGGAAGTCCGTTTGAGCGAACGATCACAAAATCGCCCACCATATTTTCGGGAAAAACCACTCGCCCCCGAACCAGATCCTCAAGGATAAAGGATTTAAGGGAGGCCTTAAAACGAACGGCCGGTTTTTCTCCGGCAGCGATTCTTTGCAAGGCCTCTGATTTGGGATAGTTTCTGTATCTGCCATCGTAATGGGGAGGGCGGTTTTCCTTGACGGCCTTCTCTTTCATTTCGGCCAGTTCCTCGTCCGTACAAAAGCAATAAAAAGCCTTGTCCTCCTCGATAAGACGATCCGCATATTTTTTATAAAATGACAATCGCTCGCTTTGCCGATAGGGGCCGCAAGGGCCTTCGCCGGGACCTTCGTCCCAGTCGATCCCGGCCCACCTCAAAGCCTCCATCTGTAACGCTTCGTATTTTTTCTCGGAACGCTCCTGATCCGTGTCCTCAATTCTTAGAATAAAACTTCCCCCTTGGGATTTGGCCAAGAGAAAATTGTAGAGGGCCGTCCTAAGACCTCCAATGTGGAGATGACCCGTTGGACTAGGTGCGAAGCGAACCCGAACAGTCATAAAACTCCACCCACTTTACCAAAAAATCTATCTACGAGGCAAAATAGGATTCAATGGTCGAATCCACTTGATTGGTACTTCTCCCCTGGCTCAAAGCGATTTCTTCCACGAGCAAGGCCTTGCACTGATCCAGGATTTTTTTCTCGCTAAAACTTAGAGTCTTCGTATGTTTGAGTAAGAGGAGTGATCTCAAAACATCGGCGATCTCTAATAAGGAACCGGTTTTGATCTTGTCCACATACTCTCGATACCTCCTATTCCAGGTGGAAGTATCCGGTTCAACATCGTGATCGCTCAAAAGATCGAAGACCTCACCGACCTCCTCTTTGGAAACGAGGGGGCGAATACCGTCTTTGGAATCCGTGGGGATCATCATTTTCATTCCGTTCTCTATGATTTTGACGCTGTAAAAGGATTTCAATTGCCCACCGAGGTCTCTCTCTTCGATATTAAGCAATTGGCCGACTCCGTCTCCCGGACAAACCACATACTCACCGGGTTCAAACATGATGACCTCCCTTCCCCCCCAAGGTTTGCTGCCAAGTATAACAGAGTTGATCGCATTGCGCCATTTTAATGGGCCGTTTGGGTAAAAATTTCTTGCTCTTTGGGAAAGAACTCCACGAAATGGAATCCCATGGATGACCTGTAACTTATTGAAAATACGTTCAGGTACGTCTCAGGAGTAGATATCGCCCTTTTCAAAGAAATAGGAAATCTCCCTTTCCGCACTTTGGAGGGAATCGGAGCCGTGAACTGCATTGGCCTCCAGGGAACGGGCGTAGAGTTTGCGAAGGCTTCCCTCCTCCGCTTCAGCCGGATTGGTGGCCCCCATGATCTTCCTATTCCTATTGACGGCATCTTTGCCCTCCAAAACCATGAGAACCACGGGAGATGATGTCATAAAGTTCACGAGGCTTCCAAAAAAAGGCCTTTCCTTATGCTCGATATAAAATCCTTCAGCCTTTTCTTTAGAAAGTTGGGTCAAACGAATGGCCGCAATTTTGAGACCCTCCCTTTCAAAACAGGCCATAATATCTCCAATGTGACCGTCTTCGACGGCGTTTGGCTTGATAATGCTTAAAGTTCTTTCGATGGTCATAGAATTTCCTTTTGCTTATTCTTCGTTAGGTTGCCCATTCTTTATTCGGGTAAAATCGAGGCGATTTTTTCTCCCAATTCGGCGGGGGAACGGGCAATCGTCACCCCACACTCTTCCAACACCTTAAATTTGGCCTCAGCCGTATCGTCCCCTCCACTGATGATGGCCCCGGCGTGTCCCATGCGCTTTCCGGGAGGGGCCGACGCTCCTGCGATAAAGCTCACCACGGGCTTGCTCATCTCCCCTTGAATCCACCGGGCCGCTTCTATTTCCGCCGTCCCTCCGATTTCCCCAATCATAATGACCGCATCCGTATGCTCATCGGCCTCAAACTCTTTGAGGATATCGATAAAACTCATTCCCCCTACGGGATCTCCCCCGATCCCCACACAGGTACTCTGCCCGATCTCTCGCTGGGTAAGCTGATAGACCGCTTCGTAAGTCAAGGTTCCCGATCTCGAAATTACCCCCACCCGACCCGGCATATGGATATGCCCGGGCATGATTCCGATTTTACACTCTCCGGGGGTAATCACTCCGGGACAATTGGGCCCGATCAAACGGGAGTGAGAACCCTCAAGGGCCGCTTTAACCCTTATCATATCCGCCACGGGGATGCCCTCGGTGATGGCCACGATAAGGGGCATCCCCGCCTCGATACATTCGAGAATGGAATCGGCTGCAAAGGGAGGGGGAACGAAGATCATGGATGCCAAGGCCTCGGTCTCCTTCATGGCCTCGCTTACGGTATTGAAGACGGGAGAGCCTTCGTGCATAGAGCCTCCCTTTCCCGGAGTCACCCCTCCCATAAATTGGGTACCGTAATCCCGGCATTGAAGGGAATGAAAGGTTCCCTGCTTTCCCGTATAGCCGATCGTTATGAGTTTCGTATCTCGATTGACCAAAATAGCCATCGCCTTGTCTCCTCTTTTCTTTTTTCCTTTCCTTATCCCTTCTTAAATTCTTTGGCCGCCTTGACAGCTTTATCGGCCGCATCCTTGAGATCGTCCACCGCAATGATGTCCAGCCCCGATTCCCCTAGAATTTTTTTCCCGAGGGCCACATTGGTTCCTTCCAGACGCACCACCAAGGGAACCTTTAAGGCCAACTCCCCGGCGGCAGCCGTAATGCCTTCGGCGATGATATCGCATTTCATAATGCCGCCAAATATATTGACCAAAATGGCCTTCACTTTCTCATCGGATAGGATGATGGAAAAAGCCTTTTGCACGGCTTCTTTAGTGGCCGATCCTCCCACGTCCAAAAAATTGGCGGGGCTTCCCCCGTGAAGGGAGATGATGTCCATGGTGGCCATGGCCAATCCCGCTCCGTTGACGAGGCAACCGATATTGCCATCGAGAGAGATATAGGAAAGCCCATGCTCTTTAGCCTCATGTTCCACGGCACTCTCTTCCGTAGGGTCTCGCAAGGCTTCAATTTCCCCGTGGCGGTAAAGGGCATTATCGTCAAAGTTGAGCTTGGCATCGAGAGCGATAAATTGGCCATCCTTTGTCTTGACCAAAGGATTGATCTCCGCCGCCGTGCAATCGTATTTGGTATAGAGAGCATAGAGACCTTTAAAAAATTTGGTCACTTCCTTGACCTCACTTCCCTCCGTGATTCCGATACCGTAGGCCAATTTTCTTCCCACAGAAGGAGAAAAACCTACAGAAGGAGATATTTGAACCTTGATAATTTTTTCAGGGCTTTTTTGGGCCACTTCTTCAATCTCCACCCCTCCCTCTTGAGAGGCCATCATGGTCAATCGACCACAAGTGCGATCGAGGACGATGCCCACATAGTATTCGCAAGCAATCCGGCAACCTTGTTCTACCAAAACCTTCAAAACCTCTTTGCCTTGGGGCCCCGTCTGGTGGGTGACGAGAGATCGGCCCAGGATTTCTTTTGCATGGGCCTCGACCTCTTCAAGGCTTTCGGCCAATTTAACTCCACCGGCCTTTCCTCGCCCTCCGGCGTGAATTTGAGCCTTGACGACCCAAACACTCCCTCCCAATTTCTCTGCAGCCTCTTGCGCCTCTTGGGGGGACGAAGCCACGAGACCACCGAGTACTCCTATGCCCATATCGGCCATCAACTGTTTTGCCTGGTATTCATGGATATTCACAAAATTCTCCTATCCCAAAATGGCTTCCCATACTAATCTTCACGAACGTGAGTTGCTAGGAACATAGCTCCATAATAAACCATATAATAAACCAATGGGGAAAGTAAGCGAAGCCCAACCGATAGATATTGGTAAAAGATGCCTATTTATGGAGGGGGTTTTAGGGATTTGGCCCGTTTTTCATGAAGAAGAACGTTTTCTTTCAAGGTATGAAATTTTTTCAAAAAAGGGCCCTTCAAGTCGTTCTTGCGGACTCTCGAAACGCCCCCTCGAAAAGTCCTCAGGATTTCTTCGGAGAGACCGGCCAACGATTTAGAAAGGTCAAATAAGATATTGAACTGTGTTTGGACGGCACCAAAATTAAACGGTACTTTCCCGACGTTTAAAAAATTATCCGAAGCAAATTGGGTCAGTAATGGGCCGATTTCTTTTGAATAATTTTTTTCAAAAAAATCTCCTCCCCATTTTCCACTTTTTCCACCTTTTATTTTAAGGCGTTTTTTAAAGAGAGTTTCCGTTTTGCGGAGCAAAGAACCCAAGGTGGCGTATCTTTCGCTAAGTTCAAAAGAATAGTTTTCAAAGGCCTTGTGGACGGATTCTTTGTAGATTTTTAACTTCTTGGCAAACGCCTCCTCCCCTCCTTCCCCTAGGTAGATGACGTCGGAATGTCCCCGCTCTTGTTTGCCCATGCGATAGGAAAGATGAACCCTATAAAAGCCCGAATAAATTTGTGACCCTCGGGTAAAACTAAAATGATCGAAGCGGGCAAAATGTCGTTTGATTTGTCCTGCACCTTGAAACTCAATGGGTTCTAAACTCAAAACCTTCCCCTTTAAAGCTTCAAGTTTGAGCAAAATATCGACCTTTTGATTGAGGTTGGACGAAACCCAAAGACGATTGAATCTAGGATCAAAGGCAAACTGAAACTCGATCTTGTCTTGAAGGGGAATTTCAGCCGTCTTGCGAAGAACCAAAAACTTCGACTCGGGCATCTCCTTGGGGCGAACGATTTGGTTATTGATCTTCCAAAGTTCCCTTCCTCCCAAAACCAATAAAAAGACCAAAATGGAAAAAAAGATTCTTTTTTGTCCCATAAACGCCCTCGGTCAAGGCGACAACCGGCACAACGCTTCGCGATGCAAAAAGAGAGAGGGGGTTGTCGTCCCCTTCCCATTATGAAAGCATCCTCCGACAAGAACAAGAGGGAAAGAATGAGTCTCCTTAAAGACGTGGAAAAGCAGTTGGCCCAAAGAAAAGGGCAGTCCCTTCTCTCCAAGCAGGGTCAAGACCCGAGTCAGGGCCAAAATGGAGAGACGATACGATTTCTCACGGCCGAAAGCGACTGGGGAGTGGCCCGAAACGGAGGGAGACGGGGGGCCCGCTTTGCCCCAAAGGCCATCGTCCACTGTCTGGGAAAGATGGTCTCCCACACTCCTCTCTTGTGGGAAGCCCACCCGGTTTCAAATGCCCTTTTGGAGCCTATAGATTTTAATGGGGCCCAAAAAGAATCCACCCAAATGATTGCCTCCCTCTTGAAATTGAAAGAATCCCCCACCCCGCTCTTCCACCTGGGAGGCGGACATGACCATATCTACCCTCTTCTCAAGGCCTTGGAAAAATCGGGAAGCAAGAGGGTGGTGGTCGTCAATATCGATGCCCATTGCGACACCCGTCCCGACCCCCTTCCTCACTCGGGCACCCCCTTTCGCCAATTCGACGAGGAAACCTCCTTGGATTTCGACCTCATTCAACTGGGCATCCATTCCTACACCAACACCAAGGCCACTCTCGCTCCTCTCAAAAGGGGGCGCATGACCGTCTTTGGGGTGGAAGAGCTTCCCCGCAAGGCCTCCTCCATGAGGGCCTTCCTAAACGAGACCGTTCCCATCCATCCCGATGCCCACTACATCGTGAGCCTCGACTGTGATGGGCTTTCGTCCTCTATCATGGAAGCCGTGAGTGCCGTCAATCACAATGGCCTTGAGTTTGAACAGGTGAGCGCAATCTTTAACTGGGCCCGGAAGCGACTTGCGGCGGAAAAGCTCATCTACGGAATCTACGAATACAATCCCATCTACGATAACCTCTCACAAAAGGGGGCCCGGGCCTTGGCAGCCTTGATCTACGAAAGTGCTTTTAAACCCATGGACATGGATTGAAGCGGGTCTTGCGGGAAAACGGGCAAAAAACCTGAAGAAAGGTGACAATCCGTGAAAAAATGACATACAGAATGGCCTTCCCCTCCCCGGAAATTGTCCAATGGGGCCATGGGCTTGGCCAAATTCATTCCAACGATTCTTTTATCCCTCACCATCCCCCTAACGGCTTTCGGAGAAGCCGACAAAAAAGAAAAAAGAGAAGAAACTTGCCCCTTCTCCCCTGAGAAACCCAAAAAATACGTCTGGGGAACGTTTTGGGCCCAAGAATATGTCGGGGCCGATCTTTTGAGAGAGGAGTTGAATCGTGCGGATAAACTCTCCCTAGAGGATATCTCGGATTTTGTTCAAATATGGGATACGTCCCTTGGCCACCACGGAGTACAGGTTGGCCATATCCTGGGAGGCCCCTACCCTTCCGGCGTCGTCCCACGGGAAGAGTCTCTTGAGCATTTGGATCTCTATGGCCCGGAACTTTTACCCCATGAATATGTCGAACAATACGAAAACTTCTACGATCTTTGTGTCGAAGGGCAAAACTGCCCGTCCTACGTCAATAACTCCATGAAATGGGGCTCAAGCCCTCCTCAGTCCGATTCCATTTCAAAGACCATTTCGAGAATGTACGATGAGAGCGCCATCCTCACCATAACCGCCGCAGGCAACTCAACTGCCCTTGTGGATTTCAATAAGAGTCGATTGGCCAAACAGGAAAAGCTCATTATCGTTGGAAGTTTAACTCCAAATGGCAATCCCTCGTCTTTTTCCAGCGATTCTTCCGAAACCACCATTTCGGCCCCATCCGACGATAGCATCGCAAGCTATAATTCTTCGGGAGAGAGGACGGCTTTTGGAGGCACCAGTGGGGCCACTCCTCTCGTGACGGGAACCCTTTCGGCCTTTACAAAAATCACGGGGCACCCCCTTAGCGGAAAAGAAGCCATCCACCTCCTCCAAAAAACCGCCCTGCCCTTTCCCTATCTTCCCTCCAAGAGCCGAATCGGCGCAGGTATTCTCAATTCCTACAAAATCGGGATGGTGGCCTTTAGGCTAAAAAAGAAATGTCACCAAAATAAAAAATGTTTCTCCCGTGAGCTTCTTCAATCGGAAAAAATCTATCGCTTTAAAACAAATCATCAAAAACTCTTCCAATCCTTAAAAACTTCCTTTCCCCATTGCGCTCTCGATGCCAAAAAAGAATCCCTTGAGGGAAATGAGGAAGAGCAAGTGGAAGAGGTGGAGGAAAAGGGGGTCATTTGCGAGGATAAGCAAGATATTTTTAAAAAGTTTAGGCGAGCGGCCTTTTTGAATCCCCACGATTCCTCCTTATGGAAAGCCATTTCCTGTATGGACGAAGAGAGAAATAAGGTCACCTCATCGTTTTACGCCTCTTTGGGTGAATTGGGCAAAAATGGCGATCGAGATCAAAGGGAAGATCTTTTCAAGAGCCGCCATCTTTCCCTTGAAGATACCTTAGAAATGATCCAAAATGATAAATCTCTCCACAAAAGATTTCTCTTCTACTATATCAGAGCTGCCAGCGAAAAGGTCGCTCTCTCTTCAAAAGAGGATGGGGACAAAGACCTCTCTCAAGAATTTCTTAAACACTACAATATCTTTACCGATCACCCCAGCATCACCGGCGACGAACTTCTCCAACCACTTCGTTTACTCTACAACTACAATTGGGACTTGATTCCCCCCATAGCGGACTTTGTTCGCCACGTTCTCGAACATCCAAAGTCCAATGAAACCACCCTTCTTTATGCTATCCACCTCACCTCTTTCCCCTACAAAAACAATATCCATGACGACCTCAAGGGCTTCCTCCAAATGATCCTCGACCACCCTACGGCGAAAGATTCGGCCCTTGCCAAGGTGGCCTGGGAGGCCGGGAAGGCCCCTCCCCATTCTATCCCCGAATATGAGGACTTTCTCCAAAGCATCCTCAATCACCCCGCCACAGAAAATAAGGCCCTGACAGAAGTCGTGTCTGCGGCTTCTAAAAAATCCGATGAAGTCCCCCGGCTCGAAGCCATGCTAGGGCAAGTGGTCGAACACCCCGCTGTTCAAAACAAAGCCTTGGTCTGGGTTGTGACGGCGGCCTGGAAAAATACCGAAAAGATTGTAGGCTTTAAGGCCTTATTAAAATCCATCATCGATCACCCCAAAATCGGGGCCTATCCCCTCACCGAAATAACCAGAAAGCTCGGGACGGATGAGAATGCGAATAAAACGGCCCCATTTGTAGGGGCCATGCTTCAAGATATCGTCGCTCACCCCAAGGCTTCGGATACGACCCTCCACTTGCTGGGAAAAGCCGCTTTAAAAAATGCGGAAAAGATAGCCGACCTCAAGGCTTTTTTCCAGGCCATCCTCCATCACCCCAATATGAAAAAATACGTCCTCACCAAAATGGCCAAAGACCTTGAAAAATATGGGAGTCAAGTGGATGCCTCTTTTTTGGAGACCACACTCCAGGCCATCATCGATCACCCCAAAGTCACGGACTCGGCCCTCATCGCCGCCATGGAGACCATCACAAAACACTCCGACAAAATTTCCACTCAGACATTTTTGGATCGGATCGCCAAAAACCACCGAAACCAAAGGGTTCAAGACGCCCTGGCAAGAACCAAACAAAAGCTCGAAGAGGCCTCGAAGTCCTGAAGACTTCGATCAGGTGGGGAACCTACCTCTTTCGTTGCTAAACCCCTCAAATGGGGGTAATTAGAAATGATGCTCTCTCCATCGTGGATGGTGATGCAAGTCAAGTGGGACAATAGCTCAGTTGGTTAGAGCTCCCGGCTCATAACCGGATGGTCGTAGGTTCAAATCCTACTTGTCCCACCATTTATGCGCCGATCCATTGACGCAATTGATGCAAATTGAATTTTTCTAAAGGGTTAGAATCACATTGGGCCGGGGGCGATGCCCGGCGCAGCATTTCGGCGTATTTCGGAATATTTCGTCGGCCGGTACACCTGCGGCCATCCTCGGCGGCCATCTTCTTAGACCACCAGTGGACGCATAAAGGGAGAGTCTTTTGTAAGTTGGATTTTTTGCCCGTTATTTTCAAGGTATTGCCAACGTAGTTTTGAGGTCGAGAAAACTCAGATTTTGTCTTTTACTAGAAGGGGCCAGTCTTTCAAAGGTTAGGGATGTCATCGGTACGCAGTGGGTAATTCTCCTCAATAGCATACTTTTAAACCCCTTGTTTTGACTCGCTGTCAATAAATAGCCCTTATTTTATTATCCCTACTATATGGACATTGAAAAATACGCATTTTATCCCAAAATTATATTTAAATTGGGTTTTTTACCTGGCCAAAGTTTTAAATGTAAGCAAATGCTCATGATG
>JAPONP010000200.1 GCA_026713835.1 Bacteriovoracales bacterium | reverse complement strand
CCTCCTACCAATCTTATCCGGGTGGAGAACAGTTACCTTGCCTTTATTACAGTTTTTGCTAGAGGTGCGAGCAGTTACCTTATTTGAGCTTCCACTCCGAGGTCATGGTTTTGATAAATCGCCCCAAAACGATTCTTTCCCGACTCCCCAAATTGAGTCCGATTTTATTCCAAAGCGTTAGAGATTCACAAATTTTGGAAGGGCGCAGGCGTGGTAAATTGCCAATGGTTTCGGCAGAAGCCCCATGGGCCAAGAGCAATTTAATGAGCGTATCTGCACTAAGGGTTTGTCTCGAACGAACCATTCTTAAAGTCGATGCGCTTAATCCTGTGGCCTTGCAGATTTTATTCAATTCCCCTTTCGGTATTCTTTTTGGGATGAGTTGATCGATAAGTTTGGCCAAAATGTCGTTAACTTTTTTCTGCATTGTAAGATCCCCACCAAATTCCACGATAACATTCGGAAGCGTTTTAACGTCACAATTATGCTCCAATTAACCGAATATTTTAAATAATTTATTGTGTCGTTTTTTAGTATAATGATTCGGAAATGTTATTTTGATAAATGAAAAAGGGGTTCTATTTGAAATTGATAAGTTGGATAAAGCCGCTCTTATCCGATATGGTCGAAACAGGGCGATCCTTAGAAAATTGTAGCTTTCTAAAAGAGTTTAAGGTCGTTTCGAGAGATTGATAGGAGTCAAACATGATCTTTTTTTCTTTCATCGTGAGTTCGTGCCCCTCATTTATTTTTGAAAGAAGATGTCCCAGGGGAACGAGATGATTTCCCAATTCATGAGATAGGGTGAAAAGGAGGTTTTCTACCGTTATTTTCCCTCTCTTTTTCAATTTAGTCTTTTGGTTTTTTTCTAACATTTTTTTTGCTCTTATTAAAATCCAAATGGATTTTTCTAAGTCCTTTATTTCTGGCTTCTATTACTTTTTGGTCGATTAAAAGGGCTTCTTTTTCATTGACCAAATCCTTTCTAAGTGCGGCGATTTGATTTTTGAGGGAGAGCTTTATTTGGGGAAGAAGATCTGCGTATTCATGGAAGATCGTTGATCTCACTTCGGCCCTTTTTTTCGGGTTATTTTGGGCCTTTGAAATGGGAACCATAAGCTTGACCAGCTTTGGGTCTTCATCGGGAAAGCTCAATCTTGGTTTTCTTATTTTCATGGAAAGCTCGATTTCAAAATTATTTGGGCATAGATCTGAAACATTGAGGGAATTGACGAGGTGGAAATAAACCTCATATTCATAGGAATCTTCAAAAATGTCCCTGAGGACATAATTTCCGGCGATGAGCTTTTTGACCCTTTTTTTTCTTTTTTTGACCACTATCGTCACCTTTTTGATAAAAACGTTACAATAGTGCGATTTAAAAAGATATAAAAGGGAAAAAATTTCACCCCTCTTTTACTCCAATTTGGTCGAAAAGGGCCTTTTGGGGAGCTTTTGAGGAGCTAAGCACTTAAAATCATGTTGACAAAATGGGCCATATCCCTTTTAATAGGAGTTAAGTCCCTTGTATCGGTGGCCATTAAATCCGATAGAAATGACAGATAGAGATCATTTTTGCTGCGATATAATGCGACCTGTCGATGCGGAAGAGTTAAAAGAGATTTAACGAGGACTGTCCATGATTTATCAACGAACCATTGCAAAAAAAGTCAGCACCCTTGGTGTCGGTATCCACTCCGGGCAACAAATTCGACTCACTCTCAAGCCGGCACCTGCGGATTTTGGCATTCAGTTTCGCCGCATAGATCTTCCGGGGGCCCCTCTCGTGGCCGCAGATGCTAGAAATGTCGGAGTCACCGAAAACAATACCACGCTCGGAGAAGGGTCTAACATTATTGGAACGGTCGAGCATTTGCTTTCGACTTTCTATGGGTTGGGGATTAACAATGTTCTTTGTGAGTTAGACGGCCCGGAAGTTCCCATCATGGATGGCTCATGTGCTTCATTTGTCTTTCTTCTCAAAGAGACGGGAATTGCCGATCTCAATAAAAGCAAGAAATTTCTCGTCGTCCTTCGACCCGTCAAGGTTGAGTTAGATGATAAGTGGGCCGTCATAGAGCCAAATGAGAAACTTATCATCGATTCCACTATCATTTTTCCCCATCCAAAGATTAAAACCCAAAGAAAGGTTTTTGAATTTAGCTGTGAATCTTTTATCAAAGAAATTTCAAGAGCGAGAACATTTGGCCTTTTAAAGGATGTGGATGCACTCAAAAGAAAAGGCCTTATCAAGGGGGGCGGTTTTGACAATGCCGTCGTTCTCGATGACTTTAATGTTCTCAATGCCGGAGGGCTTCGCTTTAAAGATGAATTTGTCCGCCATAAAATTCTCGATACGATTGGAGATATCGCTCTTCTAGGCCATGAGATCGCCGGTAAAATCACAACCTATAAATCCGGCCACAAACTTCACAACCTCTTGTGCCGAAAACTATTGGAAACGAAATCTGCTTACGAGATTGTCAACATTTCATCCCTACAGGAAAAAACGTTAAAGGCTTTTGAACTCCCTCGTGCCATTACGGTATCCTTCTAATTCAGGTCGTTCAGGGGGATAGAGTACAGAATGAAATTGTCCTCCGGATTTTGGCAAACCTATAAAGAATCTCCTCAAGATGCAGAAATCATTTCTCACAAATTGATGGTAAGGGCCGGTCTTATCATGAAGTCTTCATCGGGACTCTACCACTATCTTCCCATGGGACTTCGTTCGATCAAAAAGGTTGAGCAGATTGTTAGAGAAGAACATAATAAAGAGGGTTTTTTTGAACTGACGATGACGATGGTCACTCCGGGAGAGCTTTGGAAGGAGACCAAGCGTTGGGATAAAATGGGAGATCTTATTCTCAAATTCAAAGACAAGGGCGGGAAAGATCTTTGTCTCTCTCCAACCAATGAAGAGTCCGTCGTCGATATTTTTAGAAGAACGGTCAAATCCTATAAGCAACTTCCCATTGGGGTCTATCAAATCAATACCAAGTACAGGGATGAAATACGGCCTCGATATGGATTGATGAGATGTCGAGAGTTTATTATGAAAGATGCCTATAGCTTTGTCCTCGGGGAGAAGGCCCAAGACGATATTTATCAGAGGTTTTATGATGTTTACAATAGAATCTTTTCTCGAATGAAGTTGCATTTTATTCCCGTTGAGGCCGATGCAGGAAATATCGGCTCGACTCAATCAAAAAACCATGAATTTCAAGTTTTGGCCGATTCGGGAGAAGATGAAATCGCCTTTTGTGAGACGGGAACCTATGCGGCCAATCTCGAAAAAGCAGAAACCAAAAGAGGGGATATTCCATTTCATCAAACCGATGCCAAATTGGAAAAAGTTTCGACTCCGGGTATTTCTTCCATTAGAGACCTTTGCCATTTTCTCGATGCCCCCCCCTACCATACCCTTAAGGCCATGATCTATACCGCTGTCATAGGAAAAAAAGAAAAACACGTGGCCGCCTTTCTTTTGGGCGATGATACCCTTAACGAAATCAAACTTAAAAATCACTTGGATGCAGACCATATTTTCCCCTCGACACATCAAACGATACAAGAACTCGGTATTCCTACGGGATCAATCGGGCCCATGGGAATGCCGGACGGTATGCCCGTGATTTTTGATGCGGCCATCGATTTAAAGGCCTCTTATATCGTCGGGGCCACGGAAAAGGATCACCACTATAAAAATTATATCCCGGAAAGAGATTCCCGGGACCCTTCCCATCGTTTTGAGTGCGTCGATTTAAGAAAGGCCAAGGCCGGTGACATCTCAAAGGAAACGGGGGAGAAAATCGTGGTGAAAAGGGGCATTGAGGTTGGGCATATTTTTCAGTTGGGAGACCACTACAGTAAGGCCATGAACGCCATGGTTCAAGTTCGAGACGGACATTGGGAGGCCCCACTCATGGGTTGTTACGGCATAGGGATCGGGCGAACGGTGGCGGCTTGTATCGAGCAAAACCATGACGATGAGGGGATCATCTGGCCGGGGGCCATCGCACCCTACCATATCTATTTTGGCATCATTTCAAAAAACGAGGAACTTCGTTCTTTGGGGGCAAAACTTTACCAAAAACTATGGGAAGCAGGGCTGGAAACGGTTTTAGATGACAGGGGATTAGGGCCCGGTTTTATGTTTAAAGAGAGTGATCTTTTGGGACTTCCCTTAAGGGTTATCCTGGGAGAAAAGACCTTTAAACGAGATGGGACGTTGGAGATCAAAATTCGTCGAACGGGCCAAATTTTGAATGTCGCTCCCGATCAGCTTGTCGAGAAGATTAAAGAGCTTTTGGAACATTTGTAGTTTTTAAAATCCCTTGGGAAATAAAGGTATCTATGGAACGGGATCTTATCGTTGGAGTCCACGCCATTCAGGCGGCACTCAACAATACGACACGGAAAGATTTTAAACTTTTTATGACGGAAGAGGGGGCCGAGTCTTTGGCCCCTATTCTTAAAGAAAGGGTAACTGCTCGCACCTCTAGCAAAAACTGTAATAAAGGCAAGGTAACTGTTCTCCACCCGGATAAGATTGGTAGGAGGCAACGAGGAGCGACCGAGGCGTGCTTCCTGCACGTCGCAGGGAAGCGACGAGGCAGTCGACT
>JAPONP010000199.1 GCA_026713835.1 Bacteriovoracales bacterium | reverse complement strand
TAAGTAACTGCTCGCACCTCTAGCAAAAACTGTAATAAAGGCAAGGTAACTGTTCTCCACCCGGATAAGATTGGTAGGAGGCAGTCGACTGCCAAGATTGCCGGGGGGTGAGCAGTTACCTTAATAAACCGATCTCAATTCAACGGACTCAACTCAGGCAGGAGCGAAGCCAATCCCCATAGGGCCCGTAGGCTTTTGCTATGGGAAGGGCCAGGATACAGGGGCAGTCGTAGGGGTGAAGGCTTTTTATGAGTTCTTGGAGTTTGGGGAACCGGGCCCGATCGGTTTTGAGAATCGAGACCCATTCCCGTTCCTCGCAGATTTTGCCTTCCCAGGTGTAGAGGGAGGTCCCCTGTGGGAAGATATTGGCGCAGGCGATGAGCTTTTTTTCCAGCAAGATCCGGGCCAATTTGCGGGCCTTGCTCTCACCTGGATGGGTGAGATAGACCAACAAAAGATCGTTTGGAGAACCTTCGGTATGGGGGCTAGGCGATGGTGACATGGGGATCGAGATAGATATCTTGGATGGCGTGGAGGAGGGCCACCCCTTCATCCAATGGACGTTGAAAGGCCTTGCGCCCGCAGATAAGCCCCATGCCCCCGGCCCTCTTATTGATGACGGCGGTTTTGACCGCTTGGGCCAGATCCCCCGCTCCGCCGCTGGCCCCACCGGAATTGATCAGCCCCGCACGTCCCATATAGCCATTGGCCACCTGGTAGCGGGTGAGTTCGATAGGATGATCGGTGGCGAGTTTCGAGTAAACCTTTTCGTGGGTCTTGCCAAAATTCAAGGCCTTGTAGCCGCCGTTATTTTCCGGAAGTTTTTGTTTGATGATATCGGCGCACAGACTCGCCCCCAGGTGGTTGGCCTGGCCCGTGAGGTCGGCCGAGACGTGGTAGTCCTTATCTTTTTTGAAGGCAGAGTTTCTCAGATAGCACCATAAAATGGTGGCCATACCCAATTCGTGGGCCCTTTCGAAGGCCAAGGCCGTTTCCTCAATTTGGCGAGAGGACTCCTCCGAGCCAAAATAGATGGTGGCCCCTACCGCACAAGCTCCCATATCAAAGGCCTGCTCCACCCGGCCAAACATGATCTGATCGAAGGAGTTCGGATAGCTTAGAAATTCGTTGTGGTTGATTTTGGCCACAAAGGGAATCTTGTGGGCGTATTTTCGGGCCATGGAGCTAAGGACTCCAAAGGATGAGGCCACGGCATTGCAGCCCCCTTCCAGGCCTAAGCGGATGATGTTTTCCGGGTCGAAATAGAGGGGGTTGGGAGCAAAACTGGCCCCGGCACTATGTTCGATGCCTTGATCCACCGGAAGGATGGACAGATACCCGCTACCCGCCAGTCGCCCGTGATCGAAGAGACGTTGGAGGGATTGGAGAACCCGGGGGGAGCGGTCGGAATCCATCCACACCCGATCCACGAAGTCGGATCCCGGAAGATGGAGGGATTCCCCCAAGATGCCGTGGCATTTGTACTCCAAGAGGTCGTGGGCATCAGGCCCCAAAAGTTCGGCAACCCTACTCATGGTCTCTTTCCCCTAGGTGGCTTTTCATTCACCTTCCCTTATAGAAGAGAATATCCCTTACGGTCAAGTTCTCTTTCAGGGCCCGGACTGCCAAAAAATCTGGGCATTTTTTCCGACTCAAGGCCAAAGTCTTGAGTTCGACCCGAGAAAAATTCCAAGGGGGATTCCCTTAAAAGTCAAGGGGATAGAGACCTATACGGATTTTTGGGGACATGGGTTTTTACAAATCGGAGGAAAAGACCCGGATACTGATATAATGGGGTCGAGTTTGGAATCGAATTGAAATCGAAGAATTGAAATGAAATAGGGAAATGAAGGGTGTGCTTATGACTGGGTTAAAAAGTGTCTCTTTTTCGTTGGTTTTGACGGGACTCCTTTTTTTGGTGGGCTGTAACTCTTCCGATGAGTACGGCTTTTATCGAAAAATCGATCTCAAGGTCAAAGATGTGGAGGTTCAAGAAGACGGTCGCTTTGTGGAAATTAGCTACCGATTGATTTCTCCCTACGGAGAAGAGCTTTCCTTTTCCTGGCGAACCCAAGACGGTCAGGCCCGGGCCGGGCAAGATTATGAGGATGCCAATGGCACGATTCATTTTGCTTCGGGAGAAACGGAAAGTAGCGATGTGGTCAGAATCTCCATTACCGATGACGAAGTTCTAGAAAATCAAGAATCCTTTTATATCCTTTTTGCCTTGCAGAACTCCGGTGGTTCGGGACAAGGTGGAAATGCCCAGGTTAGAGAGGGAATCCGTGGGGAAGAGGATTTGGAAGACCCGGAATCGCTCGGAGGTCTGCCCAATGTCACCAAAAGGATTCGGGTGAGCATCAATGACGATGAATTTAATCCTTCCCTTCCCAGTGACGGGACGATCAAAGTGGATACCTTTACCCAATCGAAGATTAAAAGACCCGTGGATATCCTTTGGGTGGTGGATGACAGTGGCTCGATGCACAATGACCAACAGAGGTTGGCCTCAAATTTTGGCCAATTTATCGATCACTTTGTGGGGAAGGCCGGCGGCAATCAGTTGGATTTTAAAATGGGAGTGACGACCACGACCGTCTTAGATCCTTCTCATAGCTATAATAAGGACTATAGCGGAAACGGCCTTACGGATGAAAAGATGAGGGAAAATAGGAGCGCATTCATCGAGACCTTTAAACAAAAGATTAGAGTCGGCACTAGTGGAAGCCCTTACGAGCAAGGCTTTCATGGAAGTGTGAAGTTTTTGGAACAAAACCGAAATTGGATGAGAGAGGAATCCCTTTTGTCGATCATTTATTTGAGCGATGAACCGGACTCTTCCGGAGGAACCGTGGATTCTTGGCTTGAAATGTTATACGGACTCAGAGGAAATAAACTCGTGAAAACCCATGCCATCGCTCTTAAATCCGGGGATAGGAAGGGGCGTCGCTATTTTAGTGCGGCCACCAAAACGGGAGGGTTGAGTTTGGATATCGGGGCCGATTTTGCCACCAACCTCAGGAGTCTTTCCGATAGTATCTATCTCGGTCTTAGTTCTTTTTTGCTCTCCCAAAGGCCCAGTGACCCTGCCCATGCCATGGAAGTTCGAGTCAACGATCGCGTCTTGCTCGCAAGCGATTGGTTCTATGATTCCAACTTAAATGCCATTAAATTTGCTGTCGGGAAGGTTCCCGATAATGGGGATGTGGTCAAGGTCTTTTACCGTTACCGATAAACCGATAAGAAGGGGATGTTTATGATGGGGTTGAAGAGTGTTTCTTTTTCCTTGCTTTTGACGGGACTCCTTTTATCGGTAGGCTGTAAGCGTACGGATGAATTTTATCGAAAAATCGATCTCAAGGTCAAAGATGTGGAGATCGGAGAAGACGGTCGCTTTGTAGAAATCAGCTATCGATTGACTTCTTCTCAAGAGGAAGGGATGACTTTTACCTGGGAAACCCAAGACGGCCAGGCCCGGGCCGGGCAAGATTATAAGAGGGCCCGTGGCACGATTCATTTTGCTTCCGGGGAAACGGAAAGTAGCGATGTGGTCAGAGTTTCCATTACCGATGACGAGATCATGGAGGGGCAAGAATCCTTTTATATCCTTTTTGTTTCAGAGGAGTCCGGTCATTCGGGATCCGATAGAAGTGCCCAGGTGAGGGAGGGAATTCGCGGGGAAGGGGGTTTAGAAGGTTCGAGATCGCCTGCGGGTCTGCCCAATATAACCAAAAGGGTTCGGGTGAGCATCAATGACAATGAATTTAATCCCTCGTCCCCCGGTGATGGGAGGACGATGCAAGTGGATACCTTTACCCAATCGAAGATTAAAAAATCAGTGGATATCCTTTGGGTGGTTGACGACAGTGGCTCGATGAAAGATGACCAAGAGAGGTTGGCCTCAAATTTTGGCCAATTTATCGATCACTTTGTGGGGAAGGCCGGCCCCAATCAGTTGGATTTTAAAATGGGAATAACCACGACCACCGTCTCGTCCTCCCATAATAGGGGTGACTATGGGGGAAATGATCTCACCGATGAAAAGATGAGAGAAAGTAAGACCACATTCATCGAGACTTTTAAGAGAAAGGTCAAAGTTGGCATTATGGGAAGCGGGAACGAGAAAGGTCTTCATGGATCCTATGAGTTTTTGGCAAAAAATCCCGGTTGGATGAGAAGGGGATCTCTTTTGACGATCATTTATCTGAGCGATGAAGCGGACGAGTCCGGAGGAAGAGTGGACTCTTGGCTCCAAAGGTTGTACGGACTCAGAGGAAATAAACTCGTGAAAACCCACGCCATCGCCTTAAGGGCTTCGGGTAGTCGCTATTTTAGTGCGGCCGCCAAAACGGGAGGGTTGAGTTTGGATATCCAAGCGGATTTTGCCACCAACCTCAAGGGTCTTTCCGACAGTATCTATCTAGGCCTTAGTTCTTTTTTGCTCTCCCAAAGGCCCAGTGACCCCGCCAATGCCATGATCGTTCAGGTCAACGGTCGGGCTTTGCCTCCAACGGATTGGTCTTATGACTCGAGTTCAAACGGCATCACCTTTGCCGCCGGAAAGGGCCCAAACAATGGGGATGTGGTCAAGATCTTTTACCGCTACCAATAAGAGGATGGATCAAAGTCTCAATCGCTTGAGAAGATTGTCTCGGGTGAGTTCTCCTCTATGAAGGGCGTCCCCTACGGTCTTCATGGCCTTCTCGAATGATGAGAGTTTTTCGGCCGGCACGAGATCGATAGAGATATGGCGGATGGTGGGGACGGCGGATTCTTTGACAAAGTTTTGCAAAAAGACCAAGGCCTCTTCGAGGGTCATATCACGATGTCCCTTTGGCACAGGCCTTGGCGTAGAGGCGATTCATGCGGGCGATATGGGATAGATCGATTCCCTTGGGGCAGGAGGCCTCGCATTCGGCCGCATTCGTGCAATTGCCAAAACCCAACTCATCCATCTTATTGACCATCTGAAAGGCCCTTTTCTTCTTTTCCGGACTCCCTTGGGGGAGGAGGGCCAATTGGGAGACCTTGGCCGCCACAAAGAGCATGGCCGAGCCGTTGGGACAAGCGGCCACACAGGCCCCACAGCCTATGCAGGAAGCCGCATCCATGGCCTTGTCGGCCTTTTCCTTGGGTACGAGGAGGGCATTGGCATCTTGAGTATGGCCCGTATTGACGGAAACGTAGCCTCCGGCAGCCATCACCTCGTCAAAAGAACTTCGATCCACCATGAGGTCTTTTAAGACGGGAAAGGCCTTGGAGCGCCAGGGTTCGATGACGATGGTGTCCCCATCTTCAAATTCTCTAAGGTGGAGTTGACAGGTGGTGGTGAGGGCCCGAGGTCCGTGGGCCCGACCGTCGATCATAAGAGAACACATCCCACAAATGCCCTCTCGGCAGTCGTGGTCGAAGGCCACGGGATCGGCGTTTTGGGTGATGAGCTTTTCGTTTAAAAGGTCGAGAAGTTCCAAAAAGCTCATATCCTCGTTGGCCTCTTCCACCGTGTAGGATTCCATTCGGCCTAATGATTTGGAGTTTTGTTGACGCCAGATTTTAAGATACAAGGTCATGGTCTTTTTCTCGCTCACGAACCTCTCCTTTTTCTATTTGTACGACCTTTGGCTGGGAGGACAGGACTCAAAGCGAAGCTCTTCCCGGTGGCGTTGAGGGGTTTTCCCCAGGCCCTTAAACTCCCAGGCCGCCACATGGGAAAACCCATGGTCATCTCTTAGGGCCTCGTTTTCGGGGGTCTGATATTCGTTTCGAAAATGTCCTCCGCATGACTCCTTTCGCTCCAAGGCGTCCAGGGCCATGAGTTCGCCTAGTTCCATAAAGTCGGCCACCCGCAAGGCCTTCTCCAGTTCGATATTGATATTGTCCTCCTCTCCCGTGACCTTGACGTTTTCCCAAAACTCTTGGCGAATCTTTTGAATCCCGCTT
The DNA here is from genome assembly GCA_026713835.1 of Bacteriovoracales bacterium. GTDB lineage: Bacteria > Bdellovibrionota > Bacteriovoracia > Bacteriovoracales > Bacteriovoracaceae > JAPONP01. The sequence goes on along the minus strand of JAPONP010000199.1, from coordinate 26,195 downwards.
AGAGCTTTGGTCAGCCCCTCTGCATGGCGGGCCATGCCCACGAATTCCCAGAGGATATGGCCCAATTTTTTGTGGTAATAGTCCACGGACTTGGAGCCTCGGGCGGTGATGAGTTTTTTGGCCGTTTCCTGCGCCCTTGACTCCGCTTCCCCAAAGGCCTCGTGATTCGACGACACCCCTTTGGAAAAATCCGTTCGTCCCAGGTAATGCCCTAGAGTATAGGGGATGATAAAATAGCCGTCGGCCAAACCCTGCATGAGGGCCGAGGCCCCGAGGCGATTGGCCCCGTGGTCTGAAAAATTGGCCTCTCCCAACACAAAGAGCCCGGGCAGAGTACTTTGGAGATCGTAGTCCACCCAAAGGCCTCCCATGGTGTAGTGGACGGCAGGGTAGATGCGCATGGGGGTTTCGTAGGGGTTGTCGTCGGTGATCCTCTCGTACATCTCAAAAAGATTGCCGTATTTTTCCCCGATGACCTGCCTTCCGTCTCTTGCGATGGCATCCTTAAAGTCCAGATAGACGGCCAGTCCCGAAGGACCGACCCCTCGGCCCTCATCCGTTCTAAACTTAGCTTGGCGGGAGGCCACATCGCGAGGAACGAGATTGCCAAAGGAAGGGTAGATGCGTTCGAGATAATAGTCTCGATCATTTTCGGGAATATCTTGGGGCGAGCGGGCGTCCCCTTTGCTCTTGGGAACCCAGACTCGACCGTCGTTTCTCAGGGATTCGCTCATAAGGGTGAGCTTCGATTGCCCCTCTCCGTGGACGGGGATACAGGTGGGGTGTATTTGAGTAAAGCAGGGGTTGGCAAAAAAGGCCCCCCGTTTATAACTCCTCCAAATCGCCGTGCAATTGGATTGCATGGCGTTGGTGGAGAGATAGAAGGCGTTGCCGTATCCTCCCGTGGCCAAGATCACCCCGTGGGCCAAATGCCTTTCGTATTCACCCGTGATGAGATCCCTGGTGATGATCCCTCGGGCGCGTCCATCCACCACCACCACATCCACCATTTCCTTTCGGGTATGGGATCGAACGGCCCCCCGTCCCACCTGCTTCATCATGGCCGAATAGGCCCCGAGGAGGAGTTGCTGGCCCGTCTGCCCCCGGGCGTAGAAGGTGCGGGAAACCTGGGCCCCGCCAAAGGATCTGTTGGCCAAGGTGCCCCCGTATTCCCTGGCAAAGGGAACCCCTTGGCCCACGCATTGGTCGATGATGGCCCCGGACACCTGGGCCAGGCGATAGACGTTGGCCTCCCGGGCGCGATAGTCGCCCCCTTTGACCGTATCGTAGAAAAGGCGTCTCACGGAGTCCCCGTCGTTGGGGTAATTTTTGGCCGCATTGATCCCCCCTTGGGCCGCGATGGAATGGGCCCTTCTCGGAGAATCCTGAAGGCAAAAGGTTGAGACCTGATAGCCGAGTTCACTCAAACTGGCCGCAGCCGAGGCCCCGGCCAGGCCCGTGCCCACGACGATGATATGGTATTTTCTTTTATTGGCCGGATTGACGAGTTTATACTCAAAACGGGCCTTGTCCCATTTTTGCTCCAGGGGGCCGGCCGGAATCCTTGCGTCCAGGGCCCGGTTGATCCCACTCTCTTTCCCGTCCCTTCTTTCCATACTCATAGAGACTGCCCCTTAAAATGGCAAAACAAGGCCACGGCACTAAAGCCTGCGGTCATGGCGACGGCGTAGATGACGGAGAGCTTTTTAAGGGGTGGGGTATAGCTTGGGTGGTGGAGCCCCAGGGACTGAAAGGCCGAAGCCAAACCGTGGGAGAGGTGAAGCCCCAAAAAGAGAGTGGAGACGACATAATAGATCGTCCATTCGAGGCTTTGAAAATGGGTCATGACGAGTCCGTAGAGATCGCTCATCTCGATGCCCCCGTGAACGACTTTTTCTTTGGTCAGGGAGGGATTGAGGCGAAAGTTAAAGAGGTGGATCACCAAAAAGACGAGAGTCCAAAGGCCCGTATAGATCATGGTTTTTGAGGCCAGGGTTTCTCCCCGCCCGGTGGGGCGTTTGAGATGATAGCGCACGGGCCGGGCCTTGGAGTTTTCCACGGTGAGCTTAAGGCCCAAACCGATATGGGAAAGAAAGAGGGCGGCGAGGACGGCTTCCGCTCCATAGATCAGGGGATGGGAGATCAGGGTGTGGGCATAGGTATTAAAGGCCTCACGGGAGATGAGGAGAAGGAAATTGCCGGCCAGGTGGGCCGGAAGAAAGCCGCAAAGGAGGAGCCCCGTGAGGGCCATGATCTGTTTTTTCCCCACGGAGGAGCGCAGGTAGGTGGAAAGGTGTTGATCCATAGAAGAAATTATGCCCTTTGCCCTTCGTTTTCTCAATTGATTATTTTGTCGCAGCTTTGAGAAGCCTATCCCTTGATGCGGCTCGTCAAGCCGGAGTGAAAAACTCTGGTAAAATCCAACTAAATGGAGTAGAAATTGAGGTTGATGATGAAAAAAACTTTGGCTTCAACTCTCACAATCATTGTCTTCACGCCGCTTTTGCTCCATGCCCAAATGGATATAGGGGGGAAAAATCTTCAGGGCAAAAGTCTTCGCCGAATGAACTTTAAGGGATCCGACCTTCAGGGAACGAAGTTTTTGGAAACGGATCTCACAAGGAGCGATTTCCGGAAGGCCAATCTTCGCCGAACCGATTTTCAAAGGGCCAATCTTTCCTTCACCATTCTCATTGCGGTGGATCTTCGGGAGTCCAATCTTAGGGGGGCCATCCTCTACGGGGCCGATCTGCGTGCAGCGGATCTGAGCGAAACGGATCTTAGGGGAGCGAAATACGATAAGCACACCCGCTTTACGAGAGGGTTTCGACCGGACAAGCACGGAATGGTCAAGCTTCAATCCTTTGTTAAGCTTCAATCCTTTTAGGCCAGTGCTCCGACCATTTAATCTTTTCCGATGACGGCCCACACTTCAGGCCATCTTGACCATCAACTTCGTCGATGTTTCCTGCGACGTGCCTACGGGCACGCCTCGGTCACATCTCCTCGTTTCAGGCCAATTCGGCCTAAATTGTGAACCGTCATCTCGACACCTCGTTCCTCCTTGTGACAACATAAGGTGAAAAATTTAAATGGTCGGAGCACTAGGACGACACACTCGTTTTAAGAGGTCGGTGTGGAGTTTCTAAGCAGACTTTTCAATTTGTCAATCCCTTCCATCATCACATATTGCTCCCAAACCTGATCTAAATTCCGAACCGTTTCCACAATCTCCACGGCTGCCTGATCTCTTGAAATTTTTTGTGAATCGGAAAGATGGATGAGGGCCTTTTCTAAGGCTTTGAGGGCAGGTGTTTGGCAAATATCTTTAAGGCGTTCCTCATAGGTATTGCTGATCTTTTTTTCTTTACTTTTAATGATGGCCGTATTGAAGATTTGGATTGACTCTAAGTTTTCCATAAGACCTAGCTTCTTAAAAAGCTTCTTCACCTTAGAAAAGTGAACAAACAAGTGATAGGAGTATGAAGGAATCTCTACTTTTCGTAAAGGAAAATATGGAGAAAATTTTAAAAGAAATAAAGCTGTAAATAGAAGGGGAAGAGGGCGGCTTTATGCGGCAAACGGATTATCAAACTTTTATTTAGAATAGGCTCTTAGAAACTGCTTATTCCCGGCAAAGGTCCTTGTATTCTTGGTGGTTTAAGAGGGATGAGAGTTTCGGATGATCTTTTGTGGCGGGTAATTTTATTTTAATCATCCAATGATCGTAGGGGGCCTCATTGCAAAGTTCCGGAGAATTTTCGAGCTGTGTATTGACTTCGATGACTTCTCCGGCCAGGGGGGAGTAGAGATCGCTCACGGATTTGATGGACTCAACCACTCCAAAAGTCTCTCCTTGCTTTAAAACACGACCGACTTCGGGAAGTTCCACGAAAACGATGTCACCGAGAGACGATTGGGCATAATCGGTGATGCCAATGGCGGCACAATCGTCATCGATTTGAATCCACTCGTGTTCTTTGGTGTATTTGAGATTTTCCGGAACCTGATGCCCACTCATTATTTTTTTGCACCCCTTGGGACAAAAGACCCCTTGTGGACAAAGGCATCGTAATACTTATTTCTTATCTTCACAAGAAATTTTTTGGATTCCACGGTGCCTCTTTTGACGTGGGCCATAGCGATTCCCTTTCCCAAAATCACGGACATGGTTCCTGAACTGACCCGGCCCACGAGATGACCGGATTCGTCGAAGATTTCATGGCCGTGTCGAGGTATTCCCTTGGGGAGAGTCAATTTGAGGGATCGGTATTGGGGAGAAAGATTCCGCAAGGCTTCTTGGCCTATAAAGGATTGTTTTTCCATTTTGACCGTCCAGCCAATCCCGCTATCGTAAGGGGTGAGGTCGTCCCGAAGGTCTTGACCGTAAAGGGGCAGTCCCGCCTCTATGCGTAAGACATCCCTGGCCCCCAACCCACAGGGTCTAACCCCTTCTTCCAATAGATTCTCCCAAAGGGACTTCGCCGACGAATCGGTGGAGAAGATTTCAAATCCGTCCTCTCCCGTGTATCCGGTTCGGGCTACGATCACATCTTCTCCCCTCCATTTGAATTCTGCGACGCCAAAGAAGGGAAGGGGATCCTCCGGGGAAAGAAGACCCATTTTTTCCATGACCGCAGAGGAGCGGGGGCCTTGAAGGGCCAAAAGTGAAAATGATATGGATTTATCCTCTAGGGAGATATTGAAAGGCCCTTGCTTGGAGCGCATCCACTCCCAATCCTTTTGGGTATTGGCCGCATTGACGCAGATAAGGATTCTTTGGGCCCCCATCTTATAGGCGATGAGATCATCGATGATGGTGCCGTCTTCTCTAAGTAGCGGAGAATAGAGGGCCCGCCCCACATCCGGCGAGGCAAAATCGTTACAGATCAGATGATCCACGAAGGCCGTGGCATCAGGGCCTCGGACTAAAAACTCACCCATGTGACCCACATCGAAGACCCCGCAATCCCGGCGAACGCTCAAGGCCTCCTCCTTGAGAGAGTCGTATTGAATGGGCATTTCGTATCCTGCGAAAGGAACCATCTTGGCCCCACGGGCCAGATGCTCCGGGTAGAGGGCCGTTCGTTTAGCTTCCACGGCTTCTTCTCCCGCAACTTTGTGCAGCCGCCACCACGTTTTGGGCGAGAGACAAGACGGTCATGGGCCCCACACCGCCCGGAACCGGAGTGATGGCCGAACAAAGTCCTTTAATCTCGTGGAATGAGACATCTCCGCAGAGTCTTCCTTCTATCGTATTGATTCCCACATCGATGACCGTGGGTCGATTGGAACCGATAAAGCTCTTATCGATAAAGTGAGGTCGCCCCACAGCACTGACGATGATGTCCGAAATCCTCGTAAATTTTTGCAAATTCACGGTTTTGGAATGGCATAAGGTCACGGTCGCATTGTGATTGGTCATCATCAAGGAAAGGGGGGTTCCCACTAGAGGACTGCGACCGATGATGGTGACATCTTTTCCGGAAAGGGGGATTTCATAATAGTGCAGGAGGCGAAGGATTCCCTTGGGCGTGCAAGGTGTCAATAGGCGACTTTCATCTTCTCCCTGGCAAAGCCTTCCCACATTTTGAAGATGAAGACCGTCCACATCTTTTTCCGGGAGAATCAAATCTTTGATCGGAACCCGGTGGAGGTGGGGAGGCAAGGGCAATTGAATGAATTGCCCGTGGACATGGGGGCCCTCATTACCCCTTTCGATGGTGGAAAGGAGGGTCTGTTCATTGGTATCCCCGTCGAGGTGGATGATTTCACATTCGATGCCTAAGGTCTGGCAGAATTTCTTTTTATTTTTGGTATAGAGGAGAGAGGGTGGGTGATCTCCCACCAAGATCACTTCTAGCCTGGGGGAGATGCCGGATTTCTTGAGGCCCGAAACTTTTTCTTTAAGACCTTGGGTATCCTTTTCGACGACGGGCTTGGCCGCAAGTATTCGGGTCATGAAAGATTCCTTTGGCAGACCCCACTCTTTTCGATATCGGTGGATGGGGCCCGGAAGCAGTGCTAAACTATCACCGATGATGAAAACTTGCAATCGAGAGAAAGGGGCTCCATAGAGATGGCCGTTTTCCTCTTCTATGGAGGGCTTTTTCTTCAACTCTGCGGAGTCTCTTCCGTTGGGCTCTGTTTATTTTCGGGGATTTCCGAGGGAGATTACGGCAGGGTGGAGTTGGTTCAATTTGTGGGGGGAACGATTATCTTTTATGTTGGCCATTTCTTGAAAATGAAATCAACATAAAGAGAGATGGAAAAAAAGAGAATTTTGGCCCTCGATCCGGGTTCGAGAAAGATTGGATACGCCTTCGTGGATGTGGAGGGAAAGAGATCCTTCTATGTGGAATCGGGGGTTTTGGATTACTCGAAAATGTCCCATTATTTTGACCGATTGCCAAAAATCACTCGGGAGTTGACGGCGATGAGTGAAGCATTTTCCCCGGATGAGATCGCTTTAGAGGCCTTGATCTATGCCAAGAGCCCGTCGTCTCTCATCAAGTTGGCCCAGGCCCGAGGGGCCATCATCGCTTCATTTGCCCATGAAAAATATCGGGGAAAGATCTTTGAATACGCCCCCAATCTCGTCAAAACCGCGGTGACAGGTCATGGCCACGCCACAAAAGAAGGCATCCAGAAGGCCGTTTCCCTCATTCTTGGAAAACGAGATTATGCCACGAGCGATGAAAGCGATGCTTTGGCCATCGCTCTTTGCCACATCCTTTCTCCCACTCCTTCCCGGCGCCGCCGGAGTTTAAAAGAGATCGCAGGGGCAAGGGGCCACGACCCCATCCCCCGGCGGAGGTTCGGATGATCGGCTATCTCCAGGGAAAAGTTCTTTTTAGTGATGGGCATGAGACGATCCTCCTCACTTCGTCCGGGACGGGATACCAAGTCAAAACCTTTGATATTTTCCCCGAAGGACAAACTCTGGGGCTCTATATCTCCCACATGGTCAAAGAAAATTCCGAAGAACTCTTTGGCTTTCTTACGATGCGGGAAAAAAAACTTTTTGAACTCATTTTAAGCGTCAAGGGTGTGGGCCCTAAAGGAGCCTATGCTTTGGTTTACACCTTGGGCTTTCAAGGATTTATCAAGGCCATAGGTCTAGAAGATAAAAAAGCTCTTCAAAGGTCTCCGGGCATCGGGGCCAAAGCAGCGGCCCAAATCCTTTTGGATTTGAGTGCCAAGATAGAGAAGGTTTCCATGTATTCGGATAGGTATTCGGGAAAAATCTTTGAAGATAATATCACTTCTGTTCAAGAAAAACTCTCGCATGAAAGGGAGGAGGAAGATATATGTGACCCCGCTTCCCCTCACGCCCTTTCTCTTAGGGATCGGAAAAATCTTTTGGATGATGCCCTCTTGGCTTGCGAGGAACTCGGATTCAAACCGGAAAAAATCAATTTGATAGCGCAAAAATTATTGAGTGAACACGATATCAAAAAATCCGAACAATTGGTTCATCTCATTTTAAAGGATATATAAAGGTATATGAGTGCCAAAGAACGACTCGTCGATCCTTCCCTCTCACCGATCGATCATTTAAGTGATCAGGGACTTCGTCCCAAAGGATTTGACGAATTTATAGGCCAAAGGAAAATCATCGATAATATCGATATTATGGTTCAATCTTCAAAGATGAGAAAAGCGGCCATGGATCATATTCTTTTCTCCGGGCCGCCCGGTCTTGGAAAAACATCGTTGGCCACAATCGTTGCCCAGGCCCTTGGAAGTGAGTTGCACACGATCGCAGGCCCCGCGATAGAGAGAAAGGGGGATTTGGCGGCTGTCCTCACAAATCTTGGGCCGCGAGATATTTTATTTATCGATGAAATTCACCGCATTCATGTGAGCATTGAAGAAATTCTCTATTCGGCCATGGAGGATTTCAGGCTGGATATTTTGATCGGACAAGGCGCAGGGGCGAGGACGATGGAAATTGCCGTCGCCCCTTTCACTTTAATAGGGGCCACCACCAAATCGGGGCTTCTTTCAAATCCCCTTCGAGATCGTTTTATGGCCCATTTCCATTTTGATTTTTACGAAGCGGCCGATCTTTCCCGTATCATCGAAAATAGTGCCAAGAAGCTATGTTTGCCCCCCATTGAAGCAGGCGCCCTCCAAGAGATGGCCGAACGTTCCCGTGGAACTCCACGAATCGCCAATAGGATTTTAAGGAGAGTGAGGGATTTTACATTGGTGGGGCAAAAGACATCCATTTCCCTTTCGGATGTCCGGGAATCTTTGGCCCTTCTCGAAATCGATTCCCTAGGGCTCGACAATATGGATAGAAGGATTCTCCAAGCGATTAAAGATTATTATAAGGGAGGCCCCGTGGGAATAGATGCCATTTGCGCAACTCTTGGAGAGGAGAGATCTACCATCGAGGATGTCTATGAGCCCTACTTGCTCAAGCAAGGACTCTTGGCCCGAACTCCAAGGGGAAGAATGTTGAGCAAGAGAGGGATGGATCACATTTCTTAGGGGAGGCCCTAAGATAATTTTTGGAATACTTCGTTTTATTTTGATAACATACTCTTAATGGGTCATAGTTCTTTTCCTTTGGTTAAAAGTCTTTGGATTAAATTTATTTTATCCGATAAAATTGGTCGAGATATAACCGCTTTTAATTTCTGCTGCAAATCAGTAACTGCTCGCACCTCTAGCAAAAACTGTAATAAAGGCAAGGTAACTGTTCTCCACCCGGATAAGATTGGTAGGAGGCAAGGAGAAGCGACTGAGGCGTGCTTTCTGCACGTCGCAAGGAAGCGACGAGGCAGTCGACTGCCAAGATTGCCGGGGGGTGAGCAGTTACGCAAATCATGGGTTCAAGGTCACTGCTTTCTGTTCACCTTTTTTTTATTGCTTCTAGGCTGCGGTGAGAAGGTTACAGTTAACGATATCGTAGAGAATCCAAAGGTATTATCTCCTTTTGTAACAATTACTTTGGCCGATGATATTACGGTCGGCAATGAAGCCAATTACACTGTTTCAGGAACCTGTGTGGTGGGGGCCGGATCCATTGTGTTAACGGTAAGTTCCGGTAGAAGGGTGCTGACGACATCTGGGAAGATGCGTTGTACGGGTACGGGACAGTGGATCTATCCTCCTAGAGATGTATCTCGGTTTTTATACCCCATGGGAAAACTTGTTCTTAAGGCCACTCAAACAAATGCCGTAGGAAAAGAGCATTCTGCAACAAAAACCATAACGAAAGAAACATCGCCGGCAACGGTCACCGTTTTGACGATAGCAATTTCGGATGACATTACATCGACGAATCAATCTCATTATTCTGTCTCAGGAAGATGTACGACGGGTGTCGGCAACGTGAATGTAAGTGTAGGAGGAGTGACGGGGAGTTCGGCGTGTTCATCTTCAGGCACATGGAGTGTAGCGGGATTAGATGTATCGGGTTTAAATGACGGGCGAGTGCGAATCACCGCTACACAAAATGGTAGAAGTGTAAATAAAAGCGTAAATAAACGTGCTACGCTGGCAACGGCCACAGTTTTGACAATAACAATTCCGGATGAAATTACATCGATGAATCAATCTCGTTATTCTGTCTCCGGAACATGTACGACGGGTGCCGGCAACGTGAGTGTAAGTGTAGGAGGAGTGACGGGTAGTTCAGCCTGTACATCTTCAGGCACATGGAGTGTAACGGGATTAGATGTATCGGGTTTAAATGACGGGCGAGTGCGAATCACAGCTACACAAAATGGTAGAAGTGTAAATAGAAATGTAAATAAAAATGCCATGCCGGCAACGGCCACAGTTTTGACAATAACAATGCCGGATGAAATTACATTTACGAATCAATCTCATTATTCTGTCTCCGGAACATGTACCGCAGGGAATAGCAATGTGAGTGTGAGTGTAGAAGGAGTGACGGGCAGTTCGGCGTGCTCATCTTCGGGGACATGGGATGTAACAGGATTAGATCTATCAAGCTTAGATGACGGTTCTGTGTTCATTAATGTCAATCAAACAGATAATGCGGGTATTAAGATTAATTTAGTAGCTAGTACCAATAAGAGAGTGGGGAGTGATGCCGTCATCTTTTCTCCTGAGTATATTCAAAACCATGGAAATATCGTTAACACAAAAACAGATACAGACCCTCTAAGCGGTTTTTCTATGACGACAAATACCTACGCATCAGGGAAGAAAGAGCAGATTTTAGTTCAAGAGTTTTTTGAAGGTCAACAAGGTATCGATTACAACGATGATGGAGATCAATACGACTATATAAAAACAACAGAATTATCTATAGATAAATTTATGTATAGAAAGCGCATTCAAATCATTCAAGATAATCAAATTTTTGAAATTAATCCTCCGGTCAATCCTCCGATTTTAAATGATTTTGACAATAGAGTCACTAATGCAACTCGACGCATAGAAATGCCCGGTAATATTCCCAATTTCCTTCGTTTTAGCGGTGCTATTGAAGATGTTAGGGTTCATTTTGGCATCAAGAGTGCTGAGCGAAAAGAGTATTATGTAAGATTAGAAAAGACTGATCCTTCGATACAATTTATTATACAAGAAATAACCGACGAGCCGGCAAACAATTTTTTTGGCATAACTGAGTTAAATCTCGATGGTTTTAATTCAAAACCCTGGATCAATCATTCGGCTTCTGTGACCTACGCCATATATGCGATCAAGGGGAATATATATCAAAAACCGTTAAGTCAACATCAAAATTTTTATGTCAGATACGATGCAATAAATACCTTAAATCCCATTTTTTTAAAGAGAGCTTTTGATAAAACCAAGGATATTCTGACAAGGGCCGATGCTAGCGTACCCGGAGTGTTGAATTACTTTAATAATGTTAGAATAAATTATAATCTATATTCATCCAGCAGTTCTTATTACAATAGTCAAATCGGCCTTGGGAGCAGTCATAAGTACGATTCAAGACCCTTAATCCACGAAGTGGCCCATGGTTATCACGAACATCTCTTACCGGGTGGATTTGATAATGCAGATATCAAGGCGATGTACGAGAGGTTACCTAAAGACATCTCTACAACGTACGGAGATGAACAAAATTCTTATTGGCGAGTAAACTTTGCTGAGTTTTTTGCAGAGGTACTGACAACCTACATTTATTTAGAGATCGCAGAAGATGTGGATTTTGCGATCTCTCAAGTTGATTCCACTTTCTATAATAATGTTGTAAAACCTTATTTTGATAATCTATTTTCAAGCCGTGATGATGTAGGTAAAGTGTCGCCTAAAATGAGCTTGCGACCTTGAATTTCCGATAAAATCAATAGGTTAAATTTTGTAACTGCTCGCACCTCTAGCAAAAACTGTAATAAAGGCAAGGTAACTGCTCTCCACCCGGATAAGATTGTCGGGGGGTGAGCAGTTACTAAATTTTGGCACTCGGATTATCTTACCTGATCGATTAAGACCGAAAAGTTTTTTGCTTTCTGCCCCGATAAATAGAGGAGTATGCAATTACTTGGGGAAAGCTATCTTGCAAGATTATTTACGGCCTTTTTTGTGGTGGCCGTCGTTCCCTATTTGGGCTCTAAATTATTTCTCCTTCTCACAAGGAATTTAAAAAGAAAAGAGAGTGCGGATCTCTCAAATCTCGTTCAACGAGAACTTAGACGCTTTGGGGAGATAAGGCGACCAATACCCCATCAAACCTCTCAAGATAAAACTCAATCTTTTCAAGAGGGACAAACTCTTCAAATTTATGAGATGAAGCTCAAGGCCTTGGAGGAAACGGGAGAGGAAAAGGGCCAAATTAAAGATATCAAAGAATCGATTCAGATGTTTAGGGATGCTCAAAGAGGACGGCCATACTCCTTTAAAAATATATCCCTTGCCATTGAAAAGGTGGCGAGAATTTCTTTGCCTCCGAGAGGAATTGTTCAGATCACAAAGTTATGCCTGAAAGAAAACCTTTTTGTTTTTTCAAAAGAAAATAGAGAGGTGATGAGCTACTTAGAGGCTAAGAATCTTATTATGGCCAGAACAATTTTAGACGCTTTTGTTCAAGATGCTCTTTTGGAGTCCTCAACCGTTTGCAAGAGAATTGAACGTTCAAAAAACAAATCGGCTTCTCTCGTTTATTTATCCATCCAACTTCTCATCTTATTAAAATCCGGAGCCGGTCGAAAGGGTCTTTACGAATCGGCTGTTCAAAAGCCCAAGATCGTTTACGATCAGTTTCAAAAACTTAGCTCACGTCGACGAGAAAAGGCCATCCTTTCATCTCTTAGGGCAGGAGGGCGCCGCTATCTTTCTCCGGGGGAAGTTTTCAAAATGATAGAGGCCCAAATAGAGGATTTTGAACAATTTAAAAAAGAATTTATTTCTCAAAAATCTCAGGAACAAGAGCAAAAGAGGAGGCAATCCAAAAAGGCAAAATCACCTCGATCTCATGGGCTCGATGAATACTATGAAATCCTTGGATGCCGTGAGTTTGATTCAACGGGTATAATTAAAAAATCTTATCGAAAATTGGCCCTCAAAAACCACCCGGATAGAATCATCAATTTAAACGAAGAGTCGAAGTCTAAGGCCCATGAGGAGTTTATCAAGATTCAAGAGGCCTATGATGAAATCATCAAGATCAGAAAGAAGGCTTCTTAGGCCCTTAGAATTGGAGGATCAGGCCGCTTTGATTATCTAAATTATTGCGAGAGTTGGCAGAATCAAACATTTCTTTTAGGGCACGATTTAGATGATCGGCATTTTTATTGATGATATGATTGATTTCATCTTTATCCAAAAGAGAATAAACGCCATCTGTGAGCAGGATGAGATAATCTCCCGGATGAGGTTTTATTTCTCTAAAACAAAAATGTAAATAATTATAAAGTCCAAATGCACCTAAGGGGATTTTCATATTTGTTTCGTTCTCTCCATGAGTAAAATCTATAGAATCCTCACCACAGATTTTTTTTATTTTTCCAAGGGAACAATGATAGATTCGGCAAACTCCAATAGATAAGATATTGATGACATTTTTAGATAAGGAGAGAAAAACTCCGCTGGCCCCGGCCCTCTTGCCCATTTCTTTTTCCATATTTTCATTATAGATGAGTTGATGGGTCATCAAGGCAGCGTTGATAAGAGCATTTCCTTCAAGGAAATACTGTGGCGCATAGAAAAAGGAAAGAGTTGAATCGGGATCATCATTAATTCGACTATATTCTTTTTTCATATTTTCCACAATTTTTTTGGCGCAAAGATCCCCTTGTCCCGCACCACCAAACGCATCAATAAGCATGAAGATATTTTTTGATAGATCGAGATCGAATAAATCTTCATTTATTTCAAGATAAGGTCCTTTGTCTGTTTTCCCGGCGTAGGCGTTTAATTTCATGTCAATCCGTATAGCGTTTCAATTTGTTTTCGCTCCTCTTATAGTAGAGGCTATCACTTGGAGATATTTGTTGCACTTCATTGAGTTTTTCTTTGGCCTTTCCTAAATAATTTAGAGATTCATCGATAATGGCTTCTCTATAGATTTTTTTGGCTTGCTTTTCAATTTTCTTTTTAATTTTCTCCATTTTAGAGATAGCTTCAACATTCGACGGATCAATTTCTAAAATATCTTTATAGGTTTCATAAGAACCTTTTAAATCTTGACCTTCGCTTAGAGATCTGGCCTTTTGTAAAAAAGGAGTAATTTTTTCTTTGAGCTTATCCTGCGATTTTTTGAGCATTTTACTTGATTCTTGGATGAGATCTTCATCATTATCTTTGATGGTCAAAAATTTTTCTAACTCTAAGATAGCTTGATACCATTTCTGTTTTAAATATAAAACCTTTCCGGGATTGAGTTTATTAAGAAGAGCATTTCTTCGTTGCTTTTTTTGAACTTCCTCTAGGGCCTTTCTCTCTTTTTCTCGCACGAAGGCATCAAGTTGCAATTTAATTTGAGAGGCTTCTAGGTTTTCAGGGTCAATTTCACTAACTTTATCTAAAAGAGCTTGAGTAAGTTCTACATTTTCTTTTTCAAAGGCATTATTGGCTTTTTCTAAAAAGCTACTGACTTTTATCTTCTTTTCCTCTTCTTCTTGTTTTCGCTTTCTTTCCTTTTCTATTTCTTCTAGCTTTTTAAGCTCTTCTTTTGCAGTGATCGACAATGATTTAGATTGTTCAAATTCATCTACATATTCATCAATTTTATCTAAATACCGAAGCCCATACTCAAAATTTCCATAATCGAGAATTTCTGTTTTGGCCAATTCATAATTAGTTCTAACATATTCTTGAATATCTTGAGGCAAGTTTTTATAGACTCTTTTTGGATCTTTATTATTTTCTCCTTTGGGGGTGGCTTTTTTCTCCTTTTCTTTGACAAGGGATCTATTTTTTTCAGTTTTTTTGCTTGAAACCTTTGGCTTGGGTTTTTCTTCATCAAGGAAAATCCAAAGTCCCATAAGGACAACACCATAGATAAGAAGTTTTTTTCTTTTTTGTGGATCTTTGAGCAAGCTATTTGAGAATTTTTGATTATTATTGGGGGTACTACCAACATCTCCATCAGAACTTCCTAAAAGGATGTCGGTGTTTTCTCCGATATTTTCTACTTCTTCTTCGACAATCTTTTCAACCTCAACCTCTTCAATATCTTGAACAGGCATGAGAAGATTTTTTTCTGCGCTGATAAGTTCTGATTTTACTCTAAGTCGAAATGATGTACTCCCGATTAAAAACTCATCTCCGTTAGATAATTGAGATTGATTTATCCTTGAGCCATTGAGAATAATTCCATTCGTCGATTTGAGGTCTTCAAGCTCACAACGTATCCCCTTCCTTCTTATAGAGGCATGAACTTGACTACATTCAGGATCATCTAAAACGATCTGACATTTATTCGGATCTCTTCCAATAAAAATTTCATCATTTTTGATATAGTATTTATCAAAATTAGAATACTCTCCGCTGATATCTAGCTCAAACTCTACAAAAGACTGAACTATTTGTGTTTCTTCATCCGAATTGTCAAAACCTTCCTCTATAGGAGAATCTTCAAAATTATTTTCATCTTCAAAGGAGAGATTGACTTCTTCTCCTTGAGTGTCGCTATCCTCATTTTCATCTCCTGCGTTGTATTCACTGGGTTCTTCTTCCTCGCCGAAATTTTCAAAATCTTCTACGACTTCTTCGTTTTCCTCTTCTTTTTCTTCTTCTAAATCTTCAAGATCTAAACTGGGCCCATCATCTATATCATCTCGTTCATCAGAGATTTCATCACTTGGATCATTTTCAGGCTTGTCCTCAGTATCCGAAATATCTGAATTTTTTTCTTGATCCGAAGGAGGAGGATCAGCAGCAGTCTTTTCAGGTTCTTCAGTTTTAAATGAAATACCAATATGATATTCACCGCATTGTATGGTATCACCATTTTTGATTTCACTCTCTTGAACCGGGACACCGTTTAGGAATAGGTTTCCATGAGAGGCCAGTTTTTTTAATTTCCATTTTTTGGAAACAAAACTAAGCTGGGCATGATTCCTAGAAATATGAGGCGTATCGATAACGACGTGACATTCTTGAGAACGTCCAATAAAATAATGAATATCATCGATAGATGATAAATCCTCTTGAGAGATCAACTCCAACGTTTGAACAAGATGGCCTTGTTTAGTAACAGTCAGTTGCACTTTTTTCTACTCCAAATTTATCGACTAATTGTTCAAGATTTTTTTTGGCGGATTTTCGCCTCTCATCTTCCGGAGAATGTTCAAATATTTTAATGATTTGGCAATAGTTTTTAATCGCTTTTTCATAATGGAAGCTATTAAAATCTCGAAACGCCTGATCGAAGTAAGCATCGATCTCTTCATCTTGGAGATCAGTGGCCTTTCTTTTATAGGTTAGAGCTCTTGGGTGTTTGGGATCGACGACAAGTGCTAGATCAAATTCAGCAATGGATCGATAGTAATTCCCTTCTCTCATTTCTCTAATACCCTTTTGAATGAGTATATCAATACGTTTTTTGTTTTCCAGATCTTTTGTCGATAATCGCTGTGTATTTCTAGGCTTTTTTAATCCAAATTCAATATCGATAGGTTTTTTCCGAGAAGTCGGCCCTCTTTTTTTCGATTTTTCGCCAGGGAGAAAGAAAACAACTCCTAAAACCAGTGCTAAAATGAGGAGCATATTTTTCTTTTTCTTCGGGCCTTTTGGGGTATGATCTAATTCATCTTCATCTTCATCCTCATCCCTTGGAGAAAGATGCTCGGCTGCATTTTTGTCTTCTACGGTAACGACTTCGTATTTGTAAACAGTTTTTCCTATGATAATTCGATCTTTCGATTTTAATTGGGCCTGTTTAGTCTTTTTGCCGTTGATGATGACACCGTTATTTGAATTGAGATCGGTGATGACATAGTAATTTCCGACTCTCGATAATTCGGCGTGTTCTCGGGAAGATTGGGAGTCGTAAATCGGGATATCGGCATCTTTTCCTCTTCCCAAAAGAATCCGCTTTGATTTTATATAATAGACTTCTCCCCTTTTTTCACCTGTCATACAGACTATTCTGTGATGACGTCCGGGGTCCGTGGTCAACTGATAATTTTTAAGAACGATCACATTGCCCATAGAACCTCTATTCTTGTCTGACAAAGGCTATATAGAATGCTTTTGCAAAATTATCTTTTCCAATCAAGGCATTTGTAAAAATACTGTATTCATGGCCTTGAATTTCATAAGAATCATTTTGACTGCTTCCATCTGCAACAGAAGATTTATCACAAAGTGATAATATAGTCGCTGCAATATCTTGATCACGAGCGACTTCTTCTATGGGAGACCCACTGGACGAACTCTCTCTAAATCCCAATAGATCTTCACATTCAGAATTGAGTGCATGAACATTTTTATCAGAATTTAAAATAAGAATAGGCCCGGTAGATCCTTGCATAAATCCTTCTAATTGTGATACATATTTTGCATCCTCTTCAATATCGACAAAATCCGATGATTCCTCATCATTTTGAAGCTCTCTTATTCTTTGAATCATAGAGTTCACGGATTGCTTGAGCGGTGTCAATTCTTGAAAGAGATATTTACTTTCAATTTCTTTTTGTTTTCCTCGAATAGAGTTTTCAATTTGTCCTCGTAATTCTTGTAGAGGACGAATGGTTAAGTAGTAGATAATGCCAAAAAATAAAATGGCGATAATTGCAGATGTTGACCATGCTTCAAGAAAAATAGAAGAATTTTGTTTGGCTGCGGCAACCAATGTTGAGGGGGAAAAATGAATGAGAATAACACCGATGACTTCTTCATAACCTTTGTTGAGATTATATGATACGATGGCTTTTCCAATAACAATTTTACTACTTCCAATGTAGGTTCCATAAGTTTTATCCCGATTATCTTCATTTTTAAAAAACTCAATGGCTTCTACAGAATAGGCATCTTGTGTGAAGCGGTTTCTTTTATGAACCGGAGATATAATTCTTTGCTCTAAATCGAGAAGCTCATAATCTTCTACGCCACTGTCTCGACTTTCAAGGAATGAAGTTCTTATCTCATTGAGTTGTCCTCTGGCCAACGCTTTTGTATTAAGCCTTTTTATTTCATTGACAAACTGAACACCTCTTTTTCTCGTTTCGACAAGAAGTAAATCTTGTGTGATTCTTAAAACAGGAATGATCGTCAATGCTATTGTGACTGTGATGAAAAGGCCAATGGAAATGCCAACCATCACTCTCCACTCATATTCTTCATTAAAGCCATGAAAGATTTTCATGAATTTGTTTTTGTAAAACCAGATGACTTTTCCAAAAGGAGAATTTGGAACGGGTTCGTTAAAAAGGTTTATTTCATCGGAATCATCATCCGTATCATCGGAACCCATTTTAGGCACTTTTTTCCGAATGATGACTTCTTTTTCTCTTATTTCAACCAATGAAAAAATGAGACCCGGAACGGCGATCTTGTCTCCGGCTTTGAGAGTTGCTTCAGTCGCATTTTTATCATTGATAAGAGTCCCATTTGCACTACCAAGATCTTTGACATAGAGACTTCGTTTATGAACGGTGAAAGAAGCGTGTTTTTTAGATATTCCGTTTAAATCAAGATGAATGGAACATTCAGCATCTCTCCCAAGGACATTTTCTCCTTCGGAAAGTTCAAATTCTTGCCCTCTTAATTTTCCTCCTATGACGACTAGCTTAAACATATTACCTCAACTAAATCACCCTCTTTAAGATTTGAGATATTTTTTTGTGTGCTAATTTCGAGTACCTTTTCAGCTTTAAAGATAATCCGTGTTATTCTCCATGGAACAAGATATTCATATATTTTGACAATTCGATTATATTTATCCAGAAAAATCGCATGGATTGGCATTTTCATAAAAAAAGTATGAATAGAATTGCAAGGAGCGATCATCATTCCGTCAAATTTTGTAAATGATGACTGAAACATAAGCCCACATAATCGTTTTATGAAAGAAGTTGCCTCCACAACTTTTTCTCCAAGAATGATATTTTTTTTCTTAACGATAACTCTAAATGTCTTCATTTTCTAACCGATCCTTCGATAAGGCCTCTCAAGTCATTTGTAATCATTTACTCGAAGTTATGGCTTCGATGGCCAAAGGAGCTGCGATGACTAGAAAAACGGCGGGAACCACAAGAAAAATCATCGGTAGCAACATCTTTGATGCAGCTTGCGCTCCCTCCTTTTCTACCTGGGAACTCCTTTTATTTCTTACCTCTCCTGATAATACTTTTAATATAGGGCCGATTGATGCTCCCACGGAATCTGCCGCAATAAGTGTTGCACAAAAAGAGGCCATGACCGAAAGATCGACTCTCCAGGATAGGTTTCGCAAGACCTCAACTCTGGAGGCCCCTACCTTGCTTTCTTTAATCAACGTTTTAAATTCATCGACGATGGGGTTTGCCGGAGATTTATCGATAATTTTTTGCATGGCCGCTACAAAATCCAGTCCTGCTTCTATGGAAAGGGCCAGCATATCGACGATAAAGGGAAAGCCTTGAAGAATTTCTTTATTCCTTTTTCTAATGACACCTCTGATCCATATATCGGGATAAAAAAATCCGCAAATGGCGAGAGCGGGAATCAGACTCAAAGGCCACGTTTCCTCAAGAAAAGTTCTTAGGATGAGAAATATTACAGGAAAGCCAAGAATGAGGAATAACTTAAAAGCAAGAAAGTCATTGGGAGTTAAAATATCTATCAAACCGGCGTTGGCCAAAGGTCGTTTATAACGATCCTGATTTTTTTTCTTTATTTTCATTTGGGAAATGGCCGGAACGATATAGCGTCTAAAGAATGGGCGAGAGTATCGTAAAACGATCCCATTTTTTTTAGAGGCTTCGATCTTGTCTTGATTTTCGAGAACTTCTTGGGCCTTGTATTGTTCCTCATCCTCGAATATGGTTTTCATGACGATAAAGACAGAAATGAAGACCATCACCATGGCCACAATATCGAGTGATAACATAGGGATAGTTTACCAAATGTTATGGTGACGTGTGTCGAAATGGAAGAATTGACCAGAAGAGTAAATGGCCGCTAAACACTTACCTGATTTTTTTTCTCGGTTATTTTTTTCTCCAATTCTTTCAAAAAATGTTTGGATTCCTCAAGGTCTAAGATCGATTCTCTATGGGAAAGAGAAATGGGACGATAGCTCTGCAATCTTTTCTTTTTGAGATCAATGATCCGGCTTTTCTTTTGGCAAAGCTCTTCATAAGAAATTTTTCCGCTCCCTACCAATGTGCAAAGTCCGTCGTAGGCCTTTTGGGCATTATTCATTGAGCGGTAAACCAAGATATCGCACCCGGCCTTAAAGGCCTTCATGGAGGCCTCTTCCGGAGTGAATTTGTCGAAAATGGCCTTCATTTCCATATCATCGGAAATGATAGGGCCTTGATACCCGAGTTCACTTCTCAAAAAATCGTAACAGGCCTTGCTCGTCGTCGTGATATTATCCTTATCCAGCGCATCTATTTGAAGATGGGCCATGAGAATCATATCGGTATCCGAGGATTGGGCCACCATTTTAAATGGAATCAATTCGCATGATCGCATCTCCTCAATGGATTTTTGAATCACCGGAAGATCGTAGTGGGAATCTTTTTCGGTGTCGCCATGGCCTGGAAAATGTTTGGCGACGGAAATAATTCCTTTTGAGCTTAGGCCCTGAATGGCCGCAAGGGCATATCGGCCGACCTCTTTTGTCTCAGAGCTAAACGCCCGATCTCCTATAACTTTATTTTTTGGATTTGTTAGAATATCACAAACCGGAGCAAAAGAGAGATTGACCCCTACGCAACTCAGTTCGTGGGCAATGAGCTTATGAACTTGAACGCAAATATCCATTGAGCCGAGAAGCCCAATATCTTGCATTGGTGGGATTCGTTTGAATGGGTCTTTAAATCGCTGGACTCTCCCACCCTCTTGATCCACTCCAATAAACAAGGGCCGATCCCTTCTCAAGTCTTGAATAGAATTGATGAGTGTGGCGAGCTGGTTTGGCGTCTTGTAGTTGCGAGAAAAGAGGATGACGCCTCCGATATTTTCTTGATGAAGAAATTTCTTCTCTGAATCAGTTAGGGCGTGACCGGAAATGCCCGTCATAATGAATTGCCCTAAATCATTTTTTTCAAATTTTTCAAAATCTTTATTTTTAATTAGAGACCTTCCTGCGTTAGGCCTTGGGAGACCCAAAACTTTTTTTCCAATTGTTTTTCTTTATTAAAATGGTAAGAAAGAACCTGATCGGCTAAGCTCAATTTAAAGACAAAATGTCCTTCTTTGGAACGTCCTTCGTAGGAAAAAACAGAGGTGGAAAAAGGGCCGTCGATACCGGAATACTGCTCCTTTATAAAGGGAAACCCTTCCCAAATGATCGTCAAGCTCATTTTTCCAACTTGCCTTTCAATGGCCTTCGATAAAAATCCCGTTATCTTCACGCAATCCACAATTTGATGAAAAAAACAAAAAACCCCTCGCGAGTTTTGAAAAGGGATTCTTTGAAGGCCGTTCCACTTTTTTTGAGGAGATTTTATATAAACTTCTAATATCTTTTTTGAAGGGATAATTTTTATTTGGGAAAAATATCTTTCCTTTTCAAACCAGACTGTATATTGAGATACCTTTGGCCTTAAAACACCGATCTCGTATTTTCCCGTGTGCAAAGATCCTACGGAACTTATGGCCACAAGCCTTTCGTATTCCTTATTGCTTCCTTCTCCAATAAGTCTGTGCTTGGTATAAACTTCATTCTCTTTGGTGGTTCCTGATTCAAAGTCCAAAATAAAATGGCCGCTAATATCAGTGAATTTATAATTTCTTTGATAATTTTTAATTTTTCCTCTTTGAGGCATACCGGAGCAAGATATGAGGAGAAATAAAATGAGATGAAATGGAAGATTTTGTATCATTAAGATCGCATTGTGAGAAGAAAAGATCCCTTTTGGGCCATGTTTTATGTACGAGTCGTCACCTGCTTGAGCAAAGAAATAGACTCCAGTGCAATTCCACAGCCTCGGACGACACAGGTCAGGGGATTTTCTGCAAGAGAGACGGGGAGCCCCGTCTTTTCCTTGATAAGAAGATCGAGATTGGCCAAAAGAGAGCCTCCGCCCGCAAGGATAATCCCATTGTCCACAATGTCTGCGGCCAATTCGGGAGGGGTTTTTTCCAAAGCCAATTTGATGGCTTCGACGACTTTGGAAACGGGCTCAGCCAAGGCATCTCTTATTTCATCGGAGTCGATTTCCATGGTCTTTGGGGCCCCTTCGATGAGATCCCTTCCCGCAATTTCGTAGGTCTTGATCTCATTGCCAAAGGGGTAGGCGTTTCCAATGGCAATTTTTATTTTTTCAGTGGTTCTCTCTCCGATCAAAAGAGAGTATTTTTTTCTAATGTAGTTGATAATGGCTTCATCAAACTTGTCTCCGGCCACCCGAACGGATTGAGAATAGACGATGCCTCCCAAAGAGATGACCGCCACTTCCGTCGTCCCCCCTCCGATGTCCACGATCATATTGCCCGATGGATCGGTGATCGGTAATCCGGCCCCGATGGCCGCGGCCATGGGCTCTTCGATCAAATAGACTTCTCTGGCTCCGGCTTGCTCCGCACTTTCTTTCACGGCCCGTTTTTCAACCTGGGTGATCCCAAAGGGAATACAGATAATGATGCGGGGGCGGATCAACTTTTGTCGGTTGACCGCAGCTTTTCCGATGAGATCCCTTAGCATATCTTGGGTCACTTCAAAGTCTGCAATCACACCGTCCTTCATGGGGCGAATGGCCTTGATGGAGCCCGGAGTTCGGCCCAACATCTTTTTGGCCTCTTTCCCAACGGCCAAGACTTTTTGCTGTCCCCTATAAACCTCATGGACGGCCACCACCGAGGGTTCGTTGACGATGATCCCCCGATCTTTGGCATAGACGAGACAATTGGCTGTGCCGAGATCGATAGCCAAATCGTTTGAAAACAGATTTAAAATTTTTTGAAACATTTTTCACCCTTCTTGGCGCGGCGAGTTGCGATGACGGCCGATTCTCGGTCACACCCAACTTCTAAAAATTTATCACCCCGGCCTTCTTTCGCCAAGATTTAAGGGGATCGGGCCTTCCTTTTATTTATTCCCCCTTCTCCAAAATTTGGATTATAATAGTGAGGAAATGAGTGAGAGCTACAAATTCCCCAATCAATTTATCGACACCCAATTCGTCCCCTATATGAAAAAAGAGGAAATCGAATCCCTCGTGGATTCTTTGGCCGATACGGTCAGCAAAAGATACGAGAACCGGGAACTCGTCGTTTTGGGTGTTTTAAAGGGGGCCTCTAACTTTGTGGCCGATTTGGTGAGAAAAGTGAGGCGGGTTGATATGGTCATCGATTTTATCAAGGTCTGCGATTTGGGAAGAACGAGGGTCCATGGCGGGACGATTCGGATTGAAAAGGACATCAAGGTCGATATTAGGGATAAGGATGTTTTGATCGTTGAAGATATCGTCGAATCTGCGAGAACCTTGGCCTTTATCAAAAAGAGATTGGAACTTGCCTCTCCCAAATCCCTCGAAATACTGACTCTCTTCGACCGCCCCTTTGATCGAAATGAAGAGATTGCCATCGACTATATTGGAAAAACCGTTAAAGAGAAATTTATCGTGGGCCTTGGGCTCGATCTCGAAGGCTATGGGCGGAATCTCGAAAATATCTACTATCTCAAATACCCCAATTGAGGAGCCTTCCCCGGGCCTCATCTTGACGCCTTACATAGTTCTTGACATGGAGTGATATGCCCTCTAGGATGGGGCTCTTTTAACTACCGAGGGAATAGGCATGGGTCGAGGACGTAAGAGATCAACCCTTTTAAAGCGAAGGCACAAGGGACAAAGAAAGAAGAAACTCCGGGAAAAGAGGAAGGTGGAAGAGGCCAAAAACTCAAAGTAAGGCTTCTTTCTATTGAGGCCATCTATCGGCTATGGCGTAGAGACGGAACTTAAGGACGCCAACGAAAGCTTCCCAAATAATCTTCCCATTCATTTTTGATGACCCCTCCTTTCGTCCATAGAAAGGGATGGGAACCTCCTTGATTTTGGCCCCGGAGAGAAAGAGTTTGTAGTGAAGTTCTAACTGGAAGATATGGCCCCGGGAGGTGATGCGGCCCCAATCGATCTTTTCCAAGGCTTGGCGAGTGAAGCATTTAAGGCCGCTCATGGGGTCTTTGAGGGGAAGGGCCGTGATAAGACGAATGTAGATCGAAGCGGCACGGCTTAGGATGAGACGCCAAAAGCTCCAATCTATCGTGCGAGTTTTTTCAATATAACGTGACCCAATAACCAAGTCGTGGGTTTGGGCCGGGCCCAATAGGGTTTCGAGTTGGGAAGGGTCGTGGGAAAAGTCCCCATCCATCTGAAAAATATAATTGTATTTTTTTTTCAAGGCCCATCTCAAACCTTCCACATAGGCGTTGGCCAGACCCTTTATCCCCTCCCTTTCTATAAGATAAAGTTCCTTTTCCCTCCGAAGCATGGCCTTGACCACTCTCGCTGTACCGTCGGGGGACATATCATCGACGATGAGAATAGAGGCCAAAGGATAGAGGGATTTGAGGGTAAGAACCATCCGTTTTATATTTTTGGCCTCGTTATAGGTGGGGATGATGATGAGAACTTCATTCCAGGGAAGCATAGCATTCAATGAACTTGATCTTGGTTCCGTTTCATAACATTGTCCAACCTACTTGCGGTGAATCCAAATGTCCAAAACGAAAAAATTATCGTTTGGGAACCGGATCGTCTCCTCCCGGATGAAAGGGATGGCATTTGGCGATTCGGCTGAGCCCCAGCCCTACGGCTCGGAAGAGGGGAAGGGTGCGAAGACACTCCTCCATATAGGTGGAGCAGGAGGGGGAAAATCGGCAACGCCTGCCCAGGAGGGGTGAGAGGCATAGGCGGTAGAGACGAATGGCCAAAATGAAAACCGATTTCACGCTTCCAAGACCTCGAACCCAAATGCGGCGAGCCCTTTGGATAGCTCGACCAGGGGAAGCCCTATGATACCCGTGTAATCATCGGTTTCGATTTTGTCGAAAAGGGCGATACCGGATTTTTCGATGCGATAGGAACCGGCACATTGGAAGGGGGCATCGAGGTTTAGGTAGCGCTCTATTTTTTCTTCACTCAAGCTCTTCATGGTGAGGTGATCGATCTGTGTCCATTCCCGCAATCGGCTGCCGTCGTAAAGGGCCACACCGGTGATGAGTTCGTGAGTTTTTCCCGAAAGTTGGGCCAATTGCTCTTTGGCCTTTGCCCGACCCAGGGGCTTTCCAAAAATTTGTCCGCAAGAAAAAACCAATTGATCGGCACCTATGGCCACGGCATCGGGATGAGAACTCAAAACATTTTTGGCCTTTTCCAAAGCGAGGACTTTGGACAAGGTTTTGGGATCGGAGATAGAATCCTTATAGGTCTGTTCCTCTACTGTCGGAGAGACGGTTTGAAAGGAAACGGCTAAACGGGAGAGGAGTTCCCGGCGAAAGGGGCTGGAGGAGGCCAGGATAAGAGTTTTTTGACCCATTAAATTCCTCGGTGGTGGCGTTTATTGTTCCGAGATTCCTTTGTTTTCCACAAATTCTGAGAGAAATTATCATATTTAGTTTTTTGTTGAAAAGGGAAATTACGGATACAATAAAAATTCTTTGACGAGAAAGGTCATTTTCTATGGGGGGGATTTATGGAAGCTTACGGGCATGGCCTAACCCAAGGACAATTGGATGTTTGCAAAGAACTACTCGATAGGGATAAGGAGCGCATCCTTAACTCTATGGAGGAGAAAACCGGCCAGATCAATTTTCAACAATCGGAATCCAAAGATAGTGTGGACGAGGCCAATGAAAACATTATGCTTTCCCACACAACTCGCTTGACCAATCGGGAAAATCTTTACTTGAAAAAAATACTCAACTCCATTCAGAAGGTGGAGGAGGGAACTTATGGACAATGCGAGGATTGTGGAGGGACCATTCCCTATGAGCGTTTGAAAGCGAGACCCACCAGCGATCTTTGTATCGTCTGCAAAGAGGAGAGCGAGGGGCAAGAAAATCAAAGTGTTTTTGGCCGAAGGTCAAAATCTTTGGGACAAACCCTTACGGTTTCGGGAAATAGGCTTTAGGATAGGCTCTTAGCCTCTCGGCTCGCTCATTCACCTAGCCGGTTCGCTGGTAATAGGTCTCCCGCTCCTCTTCTTCGGCCGCTTCGATGCAGAGCCTGGCCCAAGGCATTTTTTCCAGTCGTTTCTTTTCGATGGGATTATCCGTTTCTTCGCAGATCCCGTAAGTGCCCGCTTCCAACTTATAAAGAGCGTGTTCGATCTCTTTGAGCCTCAAGAGTTCCCGACCCCGAAGCCCTAAGCTCACGTTTTGATTGATATACGTTTGGGCCTGATCCCCGTCCTCTACGATTTGATCGGAGGAGATAACGATATCTTCGTCGGTTCTTCCACTCATGGTGTTGAGAATCTGCTCCTTTAAAAGGAGTAGCCTTTCTCTTTGCTGTTTAAGGAAATGATCACTAAAAGTACGGGCCACGCTCTTCCCCTTTTTCGAAAAATAACGGAGTTTTCTGCTATTAGAACACGGCGAGTCGTTTTTTAATAGCTGGGAAAAAGTGGCCTAAGGAACG
>JAPONP010000198.1 GCA_026713835.1 Bacteriovoracales bacterium | reverse complement strand
GCGTTGGCAGATTTTTTTCCTGCCCATTACAAGGACAATCCTACTATTGTGATTTCTCCTGTATTGGGGATGGAAAGAGACATAAGTCTCAAACCCATCCTGCCGCTACCTATTACGAGTGACCCCCACGCTACAGGAGGGCCACTGGCCTATGCCCTTTGGAAACTCCGAAAACACATAGGTAAGGAGAAAATCACACATTTATTAAGGCCTTTTCTCAACAATCTCAATCAATACCATGAGAGCTTCAGGGAAAATTTAACAACTCTAAAAATGGAACACAGCTACTTCATCGCCGTGCTGAAGAAGACCCTTCAGGAACAAGATAAGAATATGGATGGGGTTATCAAGCAAATCACCATAGACCTTGGATTGAATCTCTCTACAGTGAATGATATCGCCAGATCACTCAAAAGAAGTGACCGGAACTTTTACGCTCCTTCTGATGGCAACAAAATCCCTTCTATCACTAAATTCAAAATAATCCTGCTAACCATCGTTGTGGATGGACTTTTATATATATTCTTTTTTTAAGCATAGACTTGACACTAAGGCCGATTTTTCAAATTTGAACGGTCTCAAGGTGACCTGAGAATTGTCAACTCATCGTCAACTATATCGTAATTCAATCTCTTGTCACCTGCCGGATATCCATTAAATTGAAGGATATAGGCCGTAACATCTTCTATATCTTCCAGAGATAAGGAAGAGAGAGAGGGAATATGAACGGAAAGAGGATTTGGTTCGCCTATAAAATAGATGAATTCCCAAAGAGCAGCATTCTCCCCTGTCCAAGTGTCAAGAAATTTCTGTCCGGCCAATGCCGAAGCACCGATCTGCCCATCTCCTCCGAGGTCAGGAGCATGACAAGAAAGGCAGTGTGTTCTGTATACTTCCTTGCCACGATTTGCCTGACTTAAAGTATAAAACTTATTTTCCTTGTATAGATAGTAACGAAAAACAATCCATTTTTTAAGGATTCCCCTATAAAAAAGTTGGTCAATTATAGTTTTTATGATATCATATTTTTATTAAATTGAGAGTATGATGAGTATATTGGCCAAAGACAAGCGGATGATTGTCAAATCATTTATGAGAGGAGTTCACATAAGCGATATTGTTGAAATCTGGGGTGTCGATAAATCATCAGTTTATAAATGGGTGAAGAAAGCTAAAAGAGGCGAATCTTTAGAAAGAAAGAAATCCCCTGGTAGCGGTAGATTGAGTTCAATAGATAGAAGAAATGGAAATAAAATCTTAAAAATGATTAAGATGCCTGCATCTAAATTTGGTTTTGAAACAGACTTATGGACAACAACAAGGATTCTTACAGTATGTAAAAAGCGTTTAAAGTTAAATATTTCCAGGATGTGTATTTGGAGATTTCTGACACAGTTTAGGAAGTCTTTCAAAAAAGTTCAAAAGCAATATTACGAAACAGATATTGAAGAACAAGAGAAATGGAAAAGAACAACAAGAAGAAAAATAACAAGAACAGTCAAAAAGCATAGAGCAATTCTCTATTTTGAGGATGAATCAAATATAGCATTAACACCTGTAATGGGAAAATCTTGGGGAGGGATTGGAGAAAAAGTTATTCATAAGGTTACAGGTAACAAGGGTTCGGTGTCGGCCATATCAGCAATAAGTAAAGATGGTCGATTGATTTTTAATGTTTTCGACAAAGGTAAGCGATTTAATTCTGATGATATTATAAGATTTTTAAAAAGAATGTTGAAATATCATGAAAAAAGACATCTTGTTGTAGTGATGGATAGGGCGACTTGCCATACCTCCAAAAAGACAAAAACATTTATAAAAACGCAGAAAAGGCTTCATGTATTTTATTTGCCTCCAAGGTCTCCAGAACTAAACCCAGATGAGCAAGTTTGGGCCCACTTAAAAAACCATGAGTTGAAAAGTCATCAAGAGACAACAACCAATGGCCTTAAGTTATTGACAAAGAAAAAGCTTCAAGCTCTTTCTCGCAATCAATCTAAAGTTCGGGGAATTTTTAAAAGATGTGATAATTCAAATATATATTTATGAAATAGTGGATAGTTTTTCGTTACTATCTATAGTAATTGCAAAAAGAAATGGAATTAAGGACATGTTTATAGACAAAATGAGAAAAGACAAATGGGATGACGAATATAAAACATAACTGGTCAGCGTTATTCAGGGAAGCTTTTGTGATCTTCCATGAAGAACGGAAGTTTCCGCCTAAACAGAAAGTCAAGGGCCTCTGTTGATTTGTAGAAGTTTATTTATTCTCATTTGTTTTGCAGATAAAAAAAGTCAAGTAGTGGCCCTCGCCTTCTTAAGTGGTTGAAATTAACAGATGACGCAAACTCAAATTGCGGAAGTCGGGTATCTCTTATTTTAAAACATGCATTCAAATTTTCATTGTCACATTTTTTTAAAGATATTGATGAGTAAACCGTAAAGAAAAAGGATAGCTACTCAATGAGTAACTTGTAACAAGGAAAAAATGATGAAAAATCAAGGTGTGTGTAAGCAAGGAGTTAAAAAAATGTCGTCTCAGATGCATTATTACTTGATGGCCTTGCTTTTTGGAATTCAATCTATTCAAGCATCCATTTGCAAT
>JAPONP010000197.1 GCA_026713835.1 Bacteriovoracales bacterium | reverse complement strand
TGAGACCCAAAAAATTTATGAGATCACGGGAATCGACCCATGGTTTTTAAAGGAGATCGCCAAGATCGTAAGGGCCGAGGCCCGGCTCCTAGAGAGAGGACTGCCGATGGACCCCTTGGAACTTTTGTCTTACAAGAAGATGGGATTTTCCGATGCCCGCTTGGCCGAACTCACCCGTGTTTGCGAAAGGGAGGTGAGAAGGCTTCGCTATCGCCTCAACGTCTTGCCCGTCTATAAGAGGGTGGACACCTGTGCGGGGGAATTTGAATCCCAAACCACGACCCTTTACTCCACCTATGAGGGAGACGGCCTTTTTTCTCC
Organism: Bacteriovoracales bacterium; assembly: GCA_026713835.1. Lineage (GTDB taxonomy): Bacteria > Bdellovibrionota > Bacteriovoracia > Bacteriovoracales > Bacteriovoracaceae > JAPONP01. The sequence continues at coordinate 24,764 of JAPONP010000197.1, read as the reverse complement.
CGAATGTGAGGCCCGCCCCTCTCGATTCAAAAAGGTCATCATCTTGGGAAGTGGGCCCAATCGAATCGGACAGGGCATCGAGTTTGACTATAGCTGTGTCCACGGGGCCAAGGCCCTTGGTGCGATGGGATACGAAACCATCATGGTCAATTGCAACCCGGAGACCGTATCTACGGATAACGATATCTCCCGGAAACTCTATTTTGCGCCCCTGGGTCTCGAGTTTGTTTTGGACATCATTCAAAAGGAAGAAAAAGAGGGAGAACTCTGTGGGGTCATCGTTCAGTTTGGAGGGCAAACGCCCCTTCAATTGGCCCGGGACTTGGAACGGGCCGGGGTGAAGATTTTGGGGACACCGCCGGATAGCATCGATTTGGCCGAGGATCGGGAACGATTTAGAAAACTTCTTTTGGAATTGGAGTTGGGTTTTCCCGAAAGTGCCATCTGCCATAAAGTGTGCGATCTGCCTGCGGTCGTCCGCAGGTTCGGCCATCCCGTCTTGGTAAGACCCTCCAACGTTTTGGGGGGAAGGGCCATGGCGATTTTGAAAGGGGAGGACGAACTGGAGGACTATCTCGCCCATCATCGTCTCACTTTGATGGAGGGCCCCATCCTCGTGGATCGTTTTTTGGAAGGGGCGATAGAGGTGGATGTGGACGCCGTGAGTGATGGAGAGGAGGTCGCTATCGCCGGTATCATGGAGCATATCGAAAGGGTCGGCATCCATTCCGGGGATTCGGCCTGTGTCCTTCCCCCTCTAGGTTTGAGTCGCAAGGTGATTTGCGGGATCGAACAAAAGACGACGGCTTTGGCCAAGGCCTTAGGTGTGGTGGGGCCTCTCAATGTCCAATACGCCGTTTGTGATGATGAGATCATCGTCCTTGAGGCCAACCCCAGGGCCTCCCGTACGGTTCCCTTCGTGGCCAAGGCGACGGGCGTACCCTGGGCCTCCCTGGCCGCTCAGGTGATGGTCGGACGGAGGCTTTCGGATTTTTCCCTGCCGGATTCTCCCCCCTCCCGGTACTCCGTCAAGGAAGCCGTCTTCCCCTTTGCCCGGTTTCCCGGGGCCGATATCCTCTTGGGCCCCGAGATGAAATCCACCGGAGAGGCCATGGGAAGTGACGGGGATGCCTACTTGGCCTACGCCAAGGCCCAGGTCGGGGCCATGGGCCCCTTGCCCGAAAGGGAAAGGGGAATGGTGGTGACGGCCTACGGGAAACATCTGGAAGGCCTTGAGGCCGAACTCATCCAAGAGTTTGGGCGCCTTGGGTTTCGGGCCTTGTCCCTTGGGGATCTTACGGAATGGAAGGTGGGGAAAGAGGAGGGAGTGGATCGGCTCATGGGTCTTGGCCAAATCACTTGGGTGGCCTGCGTGGAGGGGGGAGCGGGGCTCGCTTCCTTTCGCCGCCTTTTGGTGTTGAATAAGATCTCCTACGTCACCACCCATGAAGCCGCTCTTTGGACCGTGAAGGCCCTCAAGAGTTTGGGAGTGGATCATCAGGTCATTCCGGCCCGTCTTTAAAGCGACCCCAAAAGGCGATCTTCTCTTGGACTTGAGAGGGAGATTTTTTCTTGGTCATTTTGCTTAAGGAGTAATCGATATCCCTTACGATATCCCCATATTTTTTGCTTTGAATGAGTTTGATAAGAGATTTTTTGGCCGGCCGATACTCCAAATCCCCGAGGGCCCGTATGGCCTTGGAGATGATGACGGTTCGTTTGCGCTGCCCCTTTTTCCCTTTGTAGTTGTGTTTGTGAAAGATCATCTTCCACACATCTTGAGCGTATTCTTTGATACCCAGTTCCCTAATGTTTTCCAGGGCCTGTAATCTTACGATAAGGGAAGGGTCTTTCAAGGCCTTTCGGTAAAACTCTTTAGAACTTGGGTCCTTGAGGGCCAGTAGGGTTTTGAGTCCGGCCAAGCGAAGAATCCAATTGGGGTGATGGGTGAATTTGGAGATGAAGGGCAGGGATTTTTTGCCCATAATCTTACCTATGGCAAAGGTGGCCAACCATCTCTTCTTGTCCGTATAGGTATCTTCCTTCATGACTTTGACGAGAGCGGGAACGGCCCGAGGGCCCATGCTCAAGGTGCGTTTTCTCAAAGAAGAGAGAAAGAGGGCGGAGTCATCCCTTTTGGAAAATTGGGCCAAAAGGGCATCGGTGTCGTTAGAGATCGCAGGGGAAGGAAGTGTCCGGGTTTTGGCCAAGGCCCCGAGGGAGAGGATCAGGGTCAGTATGATCAATAAAAAGATTTTTTTTTGCATTTTTATTATCCTAGCATTTTTTCAAATTCGTTGAGAAGGTCTTCGGGGTTTTTATCCTTTTCTTCCTTTTGACCTTTTTCGTCACTCTTTTCATCTTCATTTCCTCCATCTTGTTTCTGTTGGATGGGAATCACTTGTGCCGTCGATGTGGCTTCCTTCTTTTTGTCGCTTTCAACTTTAAATTTGATTTTTTGGGATTTGCTCTCCTCTTGGGGAGGCTTCGCTTCCGTTTCGGGCCTTTCTTGGGAGGAGGGATCATCTTGTTCCGATTGTTCAGGGGAAGGATTTTCTTGCTCTCGGTTATCTTGCTCAAGGGAGGGGGAGACCCGGTCTTGAGGTTCTTTTTCCTCCTCCAAACCTTTGGCGGCTTCAAGCTCACCGTTTTCATCTTTAGAGTCGATGATCTTTTTTAGCCTTTCGTTTTCATTCCGTAACCCTTTTATGTCAGTGAGATCGTCATTGATGGCCTCATATTCTTTTAATTTTTCCTTGTACTGATCCCTTTCTTCGCTCACGATTCTAAGTTGTTCGCCCATATTATCTTGGCCTTCGTCCGTACTTTCTCCTTGCTCCTTGAGATTATCCATTTTTTCGCTCAGCTCTTCGATCTTTCCCTCTTTGTCGGAAAGCTCTTCAACCTTATCCATACATTCTTTGAGCTTTCCTTCAAGTTCGCCCACCTGTTCTTCCTTGGCCAAGAGTTGTTCTCGAAGAGATCCCTCTTCCTCTCCGGCACCATCGGCCTTTTTCCCCTCACTTTTATAGATATTCATAACGGTGGGGGTCTTGTGTTGAAGATCGGTTTCCGTGAAAAGTGACGATCTTAGGGCCGTGGTGTTTTGAATAAGGGAATCCAGATAGTCTTTGATAACTCCCCCGGGAACTTGATCGAGTTCGTGAGCGAAACGTTTTTTGGAGATGATCCAAAAAAGGATAAAGAGGGTACTCACGAGGACGAGGAGGGAACTGAGTACGATGAGAAGGGGGTCTCCAAAATCGGTTATAAGTCGTTTAAAGATATTGATGAACTCATCCGCTTTCATGGACACCCCTTTCTATGGCCTATTATCTCATTATATCTTTGTCGGGGATGGGGAACAAGGGAGAGTCATTTCTATTATCCGATTGTCTAACTCGGATACAGAGGTGAACAGTTACTATTTTTTGGATAAAATGATCTAGGAGGGAGTGAATTTTTTTAATAATTCAAAATACATTTTGGCCGTGTTGATGGCGTCTTCTAGGGCCGTATGAGCGACCTTATCCATTCCTAAAAAGGCCATGAGTTCTTCACCCCCCACCATCTCCTTGGACAAGAGATTCATATCGATCAGGGCATAGGCAAAGCTCGAAAGATCGAGTTGTCGATGGTAAAAATGCTTTTTCATAAAATCGCTGCCGAGGTCTCGGTTTAAAAAGGGCAAATCGATAGCACTTAGAGATTTGCCAAAGAGGACATAACGCTCCTCCTCCCGGTAGGAGCGAATGGACTCGCTTGTCAGATAGCGTTCAAAGTCCAGTTTGAACTGCTCAAGAGATGGCCCTCGCTCGTTGGCCTTGCGGATAAGCTCTTCGTTATGTTCGATAACCCAAGGAGAAAGCTTGGGTTTTAACTCCTCAAAGGTGGGGCACTTCACATAGGTGTGGAAGCTCAGGGATTCGTCTAGTTTATAGTCGGCCGAATCGAAGGGAATGGCGGCAAATTCGATAATCAAACAATCGTCATCAAGACCCGTGGCCTCAAGGTCTATAGAAATGTATTTCATGGGCGTTTGCGTCCTCGCTTGCAGATTTTTCTTTCAATGTGACTTACTTGAAGGCAAACGTCAACTTTTTTGCTGCGAAGATATCTTTGATAGGGGTTCGCGACCGGAAAAAGAGTAGGTCTTTTCCCTGAAAGACTACAGTTTACCGACAGCTTAGGCCCATGGGATGGCGGTCGTCGGCAAAGAGAAGCCTTTCTTTATCAAATGTTTTGACGGCCACCACTTGACTGAGCCCCATGGAGTGGAAGATGGGAAGGCCTAGGCTTAGGATATTTTCCAATTCTCCTTTTGAGGCGCGATCGGATTCAAAGAGGAGGCGTGAGGGATGTCGGTAGAGAAAAAGGTGGCGGGGAGAGGAGAGAAGATCGTCAAATTCTTGGGGTGTTTTCTTTTGTTCGATGGGATGTTGTAAAAGGTTGTAGAGGTGTTGGCCGGGGTCCAGTCCGTCCGTACTCGATAGGATCACTTCGGGTCTTTTGGGTTTGGCCTTAGAGAAAAGAGCGCACAAATGGGGAAGAGGGGACTTTTCTTTTCCTTCAAAAAAGGGAGTTTTTGAAATGAGTTTTAAGTGGGGCCCTTGGGAAAGAAGACCTATGAAGAGTTCATTTCGATACTCAATCATAAATTGAACACCCGGAAGTGGAGACTTGGGGGAGGGGAAGGGATGATTTTGATAGGGTTTCATATCAAAGTTGCACTGGGTATTAAATTTTTTAATCCTCTCATTTTTGTAAGGCATAAGAGCGTGTGGCCTCTTTTTGTGGGGACGGGCCTTTTTTGTCTTGATCCTCTTTTTCATCCATGCCGAAAGACGTTGAAACTTAAATGATTCTTTTGATTGCAAAAGATAATCGCCTTTTTTATAAAAATGTTTAAAATGTTGAGATTTATTGAGCTTGTCTTTATTTTTTTGAATAAAAAGAGTGCTTTGTTCGGAAAGGCCCGGAAGGGAAGAGTGATGGCGATCGATAAGAGCGGCCAGAGTCGTCAGGCGGTAACGGGATTTATAGAGTTTGGAAAGAGAATCTAGGCCCACCAGAAAAGGGTATTTGAGCTTGGATGAATGTCGGTCGAAGGCCATATATCTCCACTTACCTTTTTTAGCGGAAAAAAAGACAAAATTTGAGGTTGGAGAGGCCACATGGGGAGAGTAATAGAGGTGAAGGAGGGCGAGGAGGGCAAAACGATCAAAGGGTTTCGGGCGGGAAAGAGCGGAGGAAATTTTATTGTAGGCATCGTTTAGGGAAGGGGAGTCCGTGATCAATTGAAAGGATGTTTTTGAGCAGTAATTTTTTTTTCTGGAAAGCTCAAAATTTGGAGATGTTTTATCGATGAGTTCAACAAAAGAAGAACAGCCAAGGGAAAGGAGAAGGGCGTAAGAAGGAAGAAGTGAGTACATTGTTCTCATATTCGATAATTTTTTCTTTCTATTCTATGGGATCGAACTCTTCAAGGAGTCTTTCTCTTTCAGGGTCATCTTCTTTAAATAAGGAATCCAATTCTTTTTCGATGGCCTCATTGATAGTCTCTCGGCAAGAAGATGGACATTCATAGTAGAGAATCACCCACATTCCACCTCCATTGGGTACGCTTAAAACCTCGGAGGTCCATTTAAAATTTTTCCCCCCCAGGGCCGCAATTTGGGAGAAAATGATATCCAATGTCCTTTCCCTATACCCGGTTTTTCGAGGAGGCGGTGCGGGAATAAAATAGGTGAACATTTGAGGGGACAACTCGGGTAACGGACGTAAATAGCGAAAGATCATAAAAATTTCCTTAGAGTTTCCTTTCTCTATTATCTTAAAATGAGAGTTTTAAAAATATCAAATGGTTCTACGGGAAAATCCTTCCAAAACATATTTTCTCTTCCAAGAAATCGGTGAAAAGGGTATAATGGAAGAGAATAGGGTACAGGATGTACCCGTCTTTAACGGTTGTTTTCTTTCGTTTTTGACCGAGGCAGGATGCCGAAAGAAGGGGGCTTTTAGGCCCCCTTTTTTCGTAAACGACTACCATTGCGTTTAGTGACCTTGCCTTTATTACAGTTTTTGCTAGAGGTGGGAGCAGTTACCCTTACCCCTTATCTATTTTCAATGCCAATACTTAGGGTCCTTCTCTTCCGTGTCGTCTTTGACGATATGAAGATGAGGGGTTTTTTTAGAAATTTTTTTAAATGATGTGAGAAATGATCTTTTCTTCTGACGGTAGAGGGTCGTCATTACCATCTGCCCGAAGGCCCCAAATACGGCCCCCAAATGTCCCCAACTCGAAGGATTATTGGAAAAGATTCCGCTAAAAAAAAGAATCCCAATGATGAGAAGGCAAAAGTGTTTGGCCTTCATGGGAAAAATGAGCATGAAAACAAAGGTGCGGTCGGGATAAAGGATTCCGTAACTCAAAAGGAGGGCATAGCTTATCCCGGTAATGCCTACTAGAGGGAAGCCGGAAGGAATGATAAGGGAGAAAAGTAGGTAAAAGACAGCAGCACTTAGGAGTGAAGTGATAAGGAATTTGATATAAAATTTTCTACCCCAAGAGCTTTCGAGTTCTGACCCAATAAACCAAATGACGAGACCGTCAAAAACCGTACTCATGAGCCCGGCTTGGGGAAGGGGATAGGTGATGAGTTGGTAGATATGGCCTTCGGCGAGCCGGGGAAGGAAAAGTCCAAAGAGGGCCGGTGCCGAAAATCCCGTTATTTTACTCAGAAGGGATTGGAGAACGAGAGAGGAAGCGGCCGCAATAATGATGACTTTATTGATGGGAGTGAGTTTGGGGATGTAAATTTGATGGGGGGACATGGGATTTTATCTCCTCATAATGTTAAAGATTATTCTTTTTTGACGTTATCCATTTGAGTTGAATTTCAGGAGCCGGATAGATCTTCGTATAATGCCCATAATGTTTGTTGGACTTGACGAGTTTATCAAGTTTTTGAAGCAAAGAGAGATAGGAATGCCAATACCTTGTCTCTGTGTTTAATAAAGAAACCATCTTTTGTGTTGTTTCAAATTGTTGTTGAAAATTAAATCCTTTTTCAAAAATAAAATGATCGGCTTTTTTAAGGGAGTTATGGAGAGGAGATATCAGAGGCGAACTTCTAAAGCGTCCTCCAATGAGTTTTTTGAGCTTTTGATCCGTCACATAGTCGAGAAAATAGCCTTTTTGTAACCTGATATAATCTTCCAGCAATAAAATAGCGATCTCATCTTTTGAGAGTTCCGATTTTTTCATAAAAGGGATGGAGAGAAGAAAAATCGTTTCTCCGGGGTTTCCGGGGAGGGCCATGTGGGTTAGGCTCAAATTGTTGATGAGAAGTAGTTTAAATCTTTTTTCAAGAAAGCCAAATCGTTGAAATAAATTCGTAAGGGGCCTTGTCAGACCATAGTCGGGATTTTCAATATCCCATCTTAATTTTTGGATATTTCTAACGAGCCAAAGCTCGGAAAAAAAATTCCAAAAATGCTCTCTTTTAGGATAACGGTAGCGGGCCTTTTTTCGGCGAGTTCTTTTCTTTTTTATTTTGTTCAGTTGTTTTGTTTTTTCTTTGACATTCTTTTTTAAAAAATCGTTTTCGAGAGTTTTTTTGATATTTTGAAAATCTATTTCGTGAATTTTCTTTTCTTCTTTGGGTTTATCGGTGCCCATAGCGAGAAGAGGAATCAAAAGAAAGAGTATGGGGGCTTTGGCGAATTTCATCGTTTCCTCTTGGGAACTGAGTTCAAATAGAGATCGTTTAATCGACCAAAATAATACATTTCCGTAACGGAAAGGTTTAAGGCATTAAAGAATTTAGGGTAGCGAGATTGAAAACAAAGGGGGCGTTTTTTTTGTAAATGAATGGATTGAATATGGCCTTCGACACCTTCGGTTTTAACCTGCTTCCATTTTAATCCTTTCTTATGTTTATTTTCTATGGAATAGACAGCGACGCGTTGTCCACAGGACAGTGTTTTAAGAGAAGGAGAACCCACCGAGGGGAATTGATAGAGATGCCCAAAAAATTTTGAAAAGTAGAGATGTTCACTTTTGAGTGGGGCCTTCTTGGGGTTGGGGGAAGTTGCCCCTAAGATGGGCAAGAAGAGAAAAAGGATCAATCTTTTTATCGTCATTATATTTTCATCCTAAATTGAATACTTTCCCAAGCGTGACATTGAGGGCAACGCCAAAAGAGCTCATTGGAATTGTAGCCACATTGCTCACAAAAATGTCTCGTCAAATCGTGGTAGATATCTTTTAAAAAACTCTTTGTTTCTTTGAGAACTTCGTCTTTGCGTTTAAGGTCGATGAGGAGTTTGATATGCTCTATTTTTAAGGCTTCGCTACTTGGATTTTGGGGATGAGATTGTAACCATGAGGTCAAGAGTTCATAGGCCTTTTGAGATTGGCCCATATCTTTAAAAAGTCTGATCTTGGTCAAAATGATGGAGGGAAATGAGAGAAGAGCGTCATCGTCCAACTTTAAAAAATAGTCTAAAAGTAGGGAAAGGCGCCCCTCATACTTTTCCTTAGTCTCTTTATCTTTAATTTCAACGTCTTTAATAGAGAGGAGAACGAAACTCGCAAACATGGGGTGTTCTTTTAGAAGCTCAAAGAAAAGCATCTTGATTTCATCCAAATTCCCCTGAAGGATGGAGTATTTGAGTTGTAAAATCTTGGCCGAGATGGAAGGGGAAAAACGGAACGCATTTTCCAATTCCTCAAGCCCCTTTTTAAAATCGCCCCGATCAAATAAATTTTTGGATTTTTCGACCAGTATATGGGAAATGGTTTGGGATTGATCTTGGTGGCCCACCTTTGAAAGGGCCATTCGGTAATGATAGGCTTGATCCCAATCGTTCATGCGCTCATAAATATGGCAGATGGATTCGATCACCTCAACTTGGTCGTGATTGATCTTTAACACATCCTTATAGGTTTCGAGGGCCTTGTCCAAAAAACCACCCTTTTCAAAGTCTATGGCCAATTCTTTAAGGGCGTTGAGACGAATGTTCTCCGAGATATCGTCTCTAGCGATAAGGGACCGATGAATCCCTATGGACTTTTCGATTTCACCGTTACTTCTAAAGAGGGTCGCCAGGGCAAAATAGGCCTCAACGGTTTCCCTATTGATATTGATGGCATTGAGAAATTCCTTAATGGCCAGATCTTTATCTCCTTTGAGAAGATATTGAGTGGCGTTGAGAAATATCTTGGACTGGGTTTCAAAGATAGAGCTTTTATATCTTTTTGTCAGGCGGGTGGAGTCGGCCTTGTCCAAGAAAAAATAGACGATAAAGGCCAATGTGAGGATGACGACCATGATGTCGAGGACGTTTTCTTGTCCCCAGATTAAGAACTGCTCCATCCTCTTTTGCCTCTTCTTCTTCTAAATTTTCCCAAAGGGAGATTCGTTTTAGTGGGCCGATGATTGGGTTAAAGGCCCTTCGTCAAAAACATCAGTAGAGGAAAGTTTTGACTTGCAGCACTTCGGCCAAGACCTAAAAGACGGCCCTCAAGTTCTTCAAAAATGTTTTCGAGAGAGAGTTTTTTAGGTGTCTTAAAGTATTTGAGACCGAATTTGCCTTCGAGCTTTAATTCATCGTGTATTTTTCGCCCGGCCTGGTGGAGGCCTAGGAGTTCATCCACAAGGCCCAGGCGATGGGCCTCTTTCCCGCTAAAAATTTGTCCCTGAGCGTGGAGATTAAAATCTCCTTTAATTCGATCCTTTCTGGTTTTGAGAACGTCGGAGATGAATTGTTTGTGGACTCCATCGAGCATACCTTGGAGGATTTGCTTTTCTTCGGGATTCATTTTTCTCTCTGAGCTTCCGATATCCTTATAGCGACCGGCCTTCAGGGTTTCCGGGTCCATCTTGAGAAATTCAAACATTTTTTCAAGATTTACAAATTGCATGATGACTCCGATGGAACCCGTGAGCGTTCCCGGATTGGAAAATATCTTTCTGGCTGCAGCACCGATATAGTAGCCTCCGCTTGCGGCCACGGAGCCAAAACTTGCATAAACGGGTTTCTCCTCGTTTATTCGGCGAATTTCTTCGTAGATTTCTTGAGACGGCCCCACCGCTCCTCCGGGAGAGTTGATCCGAACCAGGATGGCCTTGATGTTTTTGTCTTCTTCGGCCTTCAAGAGAAGTTCCACGGTTTTTTTTGAATCCAAGATGACCCCTTCGATTTCCACGACGCCGATGGGCTTTTTTTCGTTTTTTGTCCAGGTTGTAGAGGAGGTATTGAGGGATTTGATGGTTTTGGCGGAGATGAGAATAAAGACCAAAAGGAAGCAAAAGGCGATGAAGAGAATCCCCATCATGGTTTTATTTGTGGTTTTGGCCATTGTCCCTCCGTCAAAAGTTTTTGAGATCCTAAACTCAATGGTTTCAGCCTATTATAACTGTATCAAGCCTTGGGTAAAGAGGCCAACGGATCTCTTTATTCCGACTTTTTTGATCCAAAACTAAAGTTTTTAGGCAAAAAGACCGATGGGGCGGTTGATAAGAAATGATTAGCCTTTTACGGCCTTTACGTTAGGCAGAGGAGTTTTGCCATGAAAATAACCTATGTGAAATCGATCTTTCTCTCTCTCTTTTTTATTCTGGGGGCCTGCTCCATGATGGATCCGTCCAAGCGGGAGCCCAGTTCCAGTGAGGATCGGCACGAGCACCAGCGGTTTTTGGATAAAGATTACAGGTAGGCCTTAGGGCCTTCCCTCGCAACCCTTAGAGTTCCCCCTTCTTTTGGGGAGGGGGGCATTTGAGGATGAGGGCCAACGGGAAAAACAAGAAGATTCCCCCCCAAAGATAGGGGGAGGAAGACCCTTGACTCCAATAGAGGATCACGGCCAGGATAGGGCCCACGACTCTTCCCAGGGCCCCGAGTGAGCGAAAAATTCCGAGGGCCTTTCCCTGGATATCTCTAGGAGTGTAGAGGGAGAGCAAACCCGTAAGAGACGGGATAATCATGGCTGAGCCCACGGCCAAAAGGGTAAGCCCCAAATAGAGAATGCCCGTGTTTTGGGCAAGGCCCACCACCCAAAGCCCCGGAATGGAGATGGCGATTCCCAAAGCGGCCATGAGGTTTTCTCCAATCTTAGGGATCATTTTCCTCACCAAAGAGCCCTGGACGAGGGCCAAGAGGATTCCGATAAAGACGAACATAAGGGCATTTTCTCCGGAGGAATACCCCAATCTTTCCACGGCCAAAAAAGTCAGGGTAAATTCCATGCCGGAAAAGGCACAGATAAAGAGAAAGTAGGCCCCGTTCACCCTATTGGCCTTGGAGTTGGGAACCCCTCTCCACAAAACCAAAAGATTGGCGGTTCGTTCCTGACGGGTCGTGGAATTTGCTCGGGAATCCTCTTCGGGTTTTTCTTTGGATTTGGGATCCACGGACTCCTTGAGCTTTTTGGCCACGATCACCACATTTAAAATCCCCAAAAGGGAGGCGAAGAGGGCCGGAAGGCTAAAGGGGTTGATTCCCCAGGGGGCCAAAATCGGAAGTGATTGGGAAAGGTCCCACTGGGCCAATATCCCCCCAAAGGCCGGCCCAAGGATAAAGCCCAAAGCGAAGGCCACCCCGGCAACGGCCATGGCGGCTGAGCGATTTTGGGGAGTGGTCACATCGGCGATCACCGCCGTGGCCACGGAGATTTGCCCGGACATAAGCCCCCCTAGGAAACGGGCCAAAAGGAGAAGGGAAAAGGGGGCGGCGAAGACCCAAAGAAGATGACTTGCGGCCAACCCTATGGAGGTCACAAGCAGGGTCTTTTTTCTTCCCCATCGATCGGAAACGGATCCCCAAAGGGGAGAGGAGAGAAATTGAAGCAGAGAATAAATGGAGGCCAAGACCCCTCCAAAGAGAACCACGGTGGTATGGGGTGAGGGGGTGAGGGAAAAGAGGGTTTCCACCCTTTCCACCAGATAGAAAAAGCCTTTGATAAAAAGGTGATCCCCCTCCCGGGCCAAGTAATAGGAAACCATCTTGGGAAAGAGGGGAAAGATGATGGAAAATCCGATCAAGTCAAAAAAGAGGATGGAAAAGACGATTTTGAGACTTGACTTGGTTTGAGAATCCATGGGTTACCATCCGATCTGACATTCCGAATGGAAAAGGAGAAACCAAATAGAGAGTCGTGTCAACGAGGAGGGCCAAACCCTGTAAAAAAGTAAGGGTCATCGATCATTCTTTTATCGAGCAATAAAAACTTGTCAATTTGCCTAAGTCGGGATATATGAGCTTTGAAGCAATCTTTAAGAATTTTTTGAATCTCAATTACGGGAGGAATGTAAGATGAGAATAATCAAGAGTATCACACTTCAAGTATCATTTATTTTGATTTCATTGTTTTCTTTTTCTGCTTACGCAGATCAGGAGCTTTTTCAAGCTGTCAGAGGCGGTAACTTAGAGAGAGTTGAAACTCTTCTTGGTGGAGCGGGAAAGCGTCTCCCCGATGCCGTAGTCAATGAACAGGATGGTCAGAAGAAGACGGCCTTGCATTGGGCAACCGCAGATGCACACCTTAGTAGTGATATTGCAAAAGCTCTTCTTGCAGCGGGGGCCGATCCGAACATGAGAGATAATCATGGATGGACGCCTGTTAATTGGGCCCTTAATTACAACAGAGATGACCTTGTTCTTTTACTCGGTGAGTTTGGAGCAGATATGGATGCGGCCTATGAAGATGGACGCACATTACTTCATCATGCTTGGTCAGATTTAGATAAAACTAAACTTTTCATTCAAGCAGGGGCCGATGTCAATGTGGTAGATGCTCATGGTTGGAAGGCCCTTCATTATGCCATTTTAAATGGACAGTTAGAAGTTGCACAGGAATTGATCTCGGCCGGTACCGACGTTAACGGAACAGATATTTATGGGTTCACGCCGTTTCATCTCGCATTTTTTTCCGGAAATGATCACGCTGCAGATTTGCTTGTTAAGGCCGGAGCGGATGTGAATGCTCTGGATCCTCATGGGAACCCGATTTTGAATATTGCCGTGATGCGAGGGCTTGCAGGTGAGGTCAAAGCGCTTATAGGGTTTGCACCAGCAGCAGATGCTAACGCCTTAGATGCTCAAGGGTACACCCCTTTAACCGGAGCTTTGCGCATGGGAAGGTTGGATATAGCGCAAATTCTTATTGATGCCGGAGCAGATGTCAATTTAGAGGATGGCCATGGAGTCACTCCACTCTACCTTGCTTCAATGTATGGATATTCAGATCTTGTGGACTCAATTTTAGGTGCCGGGGCAGATGCAGACTTTTCCGATACTGACGGAAACAACTCTTTGCATAAGGCGGCTTTTTACGGATATTCGGATATTACGGTTTCTCTTCTCAAATCCGGTGCCGATCCGTTTCTAAAAAATATGTCTAAAGAGACCCCTCTTAAAACGGCAAAACTACAGAGAAAGGGGACTAGTCAGGGCATGGCCATGGACCCGGAGTTAGAGGAGCGCGCTCCTTATTGGGAATATCTAGAGGTGGTCAAGTTGCTTAGAAAAGATATGAGAGCAAAAACATTTGATCGCGTTATGAAAAATAAAAGATAAGTTTTTTCAACATGATCGGTATAAAAAAGCGAGGACATTGGGACTCGCTTTTTTATATTGGGAAGTTGTCGGTTTAACTTCCGCTCAAAACCCTATCGGTATTCTCTCATGGAAAAAGATTCAAACGAAGGGGACGAACTCAAGCACCTGGGCTCCGGCACTCCCCGGCTGCCCAAGGCCTATGCTCCGGATTTACTGGAGGCCTTCTCCAACCCCCACCCTCAAAAGGAGGCCTGGACGAGCTTGATCTGCCCCGAGTTCACGTCCGTATGCCCCAAGACGGGATGGCCGGATTTTGCCAAGGTCTTTATCAACTATATGGCGGCACAAAGGATGGTGGAATCCAAATCTCTCAAGCTCTATCTTGGAAGTTTTCGCCACCACGGGGCCTTCCACGAGGACTGTATCCAAACCATTTGCAACGACCTTCGGGTCCTTCTTACGCCCAGGTTTATCGAGGTGAGAGGAGAGTTTAATCCCAGGGGGGGAATCGCCATCACCTCCTATGCCAGTTGGGCCTTGGACGAAGAGAGATACCAAAAACTTTGCGATCATCGCAGGCAAAACTACGACCCCTTGGGTTCTTCTGACCTTGGTTCCATGGTTTAGGAAGTCAACGGCCCCATATTTTAAGCGGCCTTAGAATGTTCCAACGAGTTGATAAAACTTAGAATCTTTCCAATATTTTCCAAAGTAGGGTTAGAGGTGGGTTCGCACATTCTATAAAGTGTACTTTTTGAGAGTCCTGTCATTTTCGTGATTTCTCGGTAATCACATTTTTCAAGGAGGATGGCGATGCAACCTTTAAAGGTATCGTAATCTGCTTCAAAGAGGGATTCGGTGATGGCCTCTCTAAGGCCTAAAATTGAAACGTCGTCCCCCGGATTATATTTTTGTGCCAAGGGTTTCGCGTTCAAGAATTTTACGGGCCTTTTGGATATCTTTTTTTTGGGCATTTTTAAAACCTCCCAGAAGAATCAGATTCCCATAAATGGGAATCTCTGTCAAGGCAAAATCCTGGGGCCCGTACTCATTGAAAGACGGTGCCGGATTCAGGCGGGATTGGGGGAGTCGATAAAAAAACATTCCAGAGAAAATTTGTCCCGCAGATGATCCATGAGGGCCTGGATGCCAAAGCGTTCCGTGGCATGGTGCCCGGCCGCATACATGGTGACCCCGGCCTCCCGGGCCTCGTGCCAATCGTGTTCGGAAATCTCTCCGGTCAAATAGCTCTCTAGATTCAGTCTTTGGGCGTAAACCCAGTCCCCGTTGGCCCCGCCGGTAATGATCCCCATGGTGCCCACGGTTTTTCGGCCCTCGGGATTGGAAACGATGACGGAATGTCGGCAGACTCTCTCGATGGTACGGGCCAGCTCTTCTATCCCTTGGCCGGCCTCAAACGTTCCCCAAACCCCCGTGGGCATTCCCTTGTGATCCCCAAAGGGGCGGGTTTGCCCAAGCCCCAAAGAATCGGCCAATGATTTGGCATTGCCGATCTCGGGATGGGCATCCAAGGGGAGATGGTAGGCAAAGAGGTTTACGCCCTGTTGAATGAGAGGAGCCGTGCGCTCGTAAAAGGGGCCCACGAGGGGCCTTGCTCCATGGAAACTCCAAAAGAGACCGTGATGGACGATGAGTGCGTCCGCTTTTTTTTGAACCGCTGCCAGGATCGAATCCCTCGTGGCCGAAACCGCAAAGGCCAATTTCGAGATGGAGGTCTTCCCCTCCACTTGAAGCCCATTGGGGCCGTAGTCTTGAAAGTCTTCCGTTTTGAGAAAATTTTTCAAATAGGCTTCGAGATCATCTCGCGAGAGGGCCATGGCCTTTAGCTCCTTGAGGGAAGATGGAGGGTCAACCAACGAGTAGGGTATGGCCTTTTGCTCAAAACCTCAATGCCAAGGATGGAAAAAATTGCCCCTTCCCTGAGGAGACGTTTCTCTCGACAAAGGGCCCTCCTTTTCGCTACATTGGATTCATTCATTAACTTATCGATCGGTGACGGAGAGACGCTCATGAGCTTTCAAAAAACTTTGCAAAAGACCCGCAATATCGGGATTTCGGCCCATATCGATTCGGGCAAAACCACCTTAACGGAAAGAATCCTCTTTTACTGTGGAAGGATCCACAAGATCGAAGATGTGCGCGGAGGGGGAGACGGGGCCAAAATGGACCACATGGAGTTGGAGAAGGAAAAGGGGATCACCATCACCTCAGCGGCCACCACCGTCTTTTGGAACGGCAGCGAGGGCAAGGGCATCCCGGAAGCGGAAGGAGACGAAAAGGAAATCAAGATCAATATAATAGACACGCCGGGTCACGTCGATTTTACCGTGGAGGTGGAGCGCTCCCTTAGGGTTTTGGACGGGGCCATCCTCGTCTTGTGTTCCGTGGCCGGGGTTCAGGCCCAGTCCATCACCGTGGATCGCCAGATGAAGCGCTACCGGGTGCCCCGCCTGGCCTTCTTCAATAAGATGGATCGCATGGGGGCCAATGCGGATCAGGCCATCAAGGCCTTGAGGGAAAAACTGGGCCATAATGCGGTTTTATGTCAGCTTCCCATCGGGGCCGAGGAGCATTTTTCGGGGGTTGTGGATCTCATCTCCATGAAGGCCTATCATTTCGACGGAGATAACGGGGAAAACGTGCGCATCGAGGAGATTCCGGAGAATCTTCAAGAGGAGGCCAAGTCCAGAAGGGATGAGATGCTGGATGCCATCAGCGAGTTTGACGATCAGATGATGGAAGATATTTTGGAGGGCAAGGACATCAGCGAAGAGGCCTGCCATCGGGCCATCAAAAAGGGGGTTCAAGACCTCAAACTCACCCCCTGCTTTATGGGATCGGCCTTTAAGAACAAGGGGGTTCAACCCCTCATGGACGCCGTGGCCCGCTACCTGCCCTCTCCCATAAGCTGCGAAAAACCCAAAGCGAAGGAGGAGGGTCGCGATGGGGAAAAGATCATCGACCTCGATCCCGTAGATGATAAGGAGTTGGTTTGCATGGCCTTCAAGATCACCCAGGAGCAGTTCGGTCAGCTCACCTACACCCGCCTCTATCAGGGAACCTTGAAAAAGGGGGACACCCTCTACAATAGCCGGACGAAGAAAAAGGTTCGGGTGGGACGGATGGTTCGGATGAACTCCAACGATCGGGAAAATATCGATGTGGCCAAGGCCGGGGACATCGTCGCCATGGTCGGAGTGGACTGCGCTTCGGGGGATACCTTTGTGGGACACGATCGATTGAGTGACGTTTCTCTCGAGGGAATCCACGTTCCCATTCCCGTGATCGAACTCAAGATCAAGGGAAAGGATAAGGATCAAACCACCCGGATGTCCAAGGGGCTGGCCCGCTTTATGGCCGAAGACCCGACCTTTCACGTCTTTACGGACGAGGAATCCGGGGAGACGAGAATCGCGGGGATGGGAGAACTCCATCTGGAAATCTATGTGGAAAGACTCAAGCGAGAGTTTAAGGCCGAGGTGGAGGTGGGGGCCCCCCAGGTCAATTACCGGGAGACCATCCAGGTGGAAACGGACTTCGACTATCTTCATAAAAAGCAAACCGGCGGGGCCGGGCAATTTGCCCACGTTATGGGAACCCTTCGTCCCCTTCCTCCCGAGGAGAAGGAAAGAGAGGATCAGGTGTTTAAATTCAATAACAAGATCAAAGGGGGTTCCATCCCCACGGAATACATCCCCGCTTGCGAAAAAGGCTTTGGGGATGTGATGGACAAGGGGCCCTTGGCCGCTTTCCCCGTCATCAATTGTGAGGTCTTTCTAAAAGACGGCAAATACCACGACGTGGACTCTTCGGATATGGCCTTCCGAATCGCCTCCCGCCAGGCCATGCGCCAGGCCATCAAAAAGGCCGATCCCATCATTTTGGAACCCGTGATGAGCGTGGAGGTCACGACCCCCGACGAATATCAGGGCTCCGTCATTGGAGACCTCTCTTCGAGAAGAGGGGTCATCAAGGGCTCGGAAACCAATGACCAAAACGAAACCGTCGTCATGGCCTCCGTGCCCCTCTGTGAGATGTTTGGCTATTCCACGGATCTAAGATCCATGAGCAGTGGGAAGGCCACGTTTACCATGGAGTTCGACCAATACGCCCCTTGCCCTTCCCACGTTCAAGAAAAGGTGATGGCCGAGCGGGCAGAAAAACTGAGTTCCGATTAGGGCAAGGCCTTAAGCTTTGGCCGTGGCAAAAGGACCCCCTCTTTCCCCAAAGGCCCACGCCTTGGTGGACTTTCTCAAAGAAAGGGGCCTCGATGCCATTTTAGTCGGTGGATTCGTTCGGGATTTTCTTCGTCTTGGCACTGTAGGAAATGATTTGGACTTTGAGGTTCACGGCGACCTCGCCCCTTGGCCCAAAGCACCCCGAGAGTTTGCCGAAAAAAAAGAGGCCGATGAATCGATTGAGCTTTCCTTTGGGGTCTATCGGCTTCGCTTTGGGGATCTTTCCATGGAATTGGCCCCGGCCCGAAGAGAAGAGTTTGACGGAAGGAGCGGGCACAAAAGTTTCAAGGCCCATCTCACGGGAGATTACCGTTTTGAGGAGAGCTTTAAAAGGCGGGATTTCACCGTCAATGCTATAGGTTACGATTATGGGAAAAATCGTTGGATCGATCCTTTTGGAGGTCTTTCGGATTTAAGAAGGGGGATTTTACATCCCGTGGGCCCCGATTTTATTTTCGATCCGGTTCGCTATGTGAGGGCCGCAAGATTTGCTTCAAGGGAAACTTCTTTGAGTTTTTCCCCTAAGCTCAAAGAAGTTTTATCCGAGATGGATTTGAGTACTCTTTCGGGACGCTCTTTTTTTTCGGAGCTTTTTAAATCCTTGGATGTCCCTCTCTTTTTTAGGCTTTGTCAAAGCTATAACTCCACGTTGCCTCGGCAAGCTCGGGATTTGGCTCATATTTTAGAAAAATGTTCCATCAAAACGTTTCAAAATATCGATCATCTTCGCTATGAGTATTTTAGACTCGGAGGCAAAGGGTCTTGTTTCACGCCGCCTTTTGTTCATGACAAGAAATGGAAAAATAATTTTTTTAAAACCCTATCCTCTTGTTCAGTCGCAAAATGGAGAGAACTTTTAAAATTGACGTATGAAGATTTTAAAAAATGCCCGGAGGCCCTAGATTATTTCTCCCTTTTTCAATCCTTTTCTCGCTTTAAACCCCGGTATTCATTTTTAAGAGAGGATCATCAAAGAATTTTTGATGATTTTAACTCCATGTTAAAATCTCCATCTCTCTCTATGGATGAAAGACCCCATAGGGAGAGGGGAATTTATAGATTGTACTCCCTAGGACAATCTTTTCTTTAAGAATTTTCCCTATAAAAATTTATGATCTCCATGTCAATTTATTATAAAATAGGAGGGGGTCGAGTCAGACAAAGACATTAAGATATAATAGAGGAGGAAAGAATGGATATTCAATCGATTTTGGCCGCTCATCGATCAAAATCAAATGATTATCAAACAAAGCGAGATAAGAGGACTCCTGTTCCCACATCCTCTTTAATTCCTGATTTGTTTTTTGATGACATTCTTATTCGATATAAACTGGGTCGCATAGAGATTGTCGTCATGATGTTTCTTTACAGGCAAGTTTGGTGCCGTCCCAATTTATATCAAAAGTATGGAATAGGCCCCATACTTTCTCATTCCGATATGGCCGATGGGCTGGGGCTTAAGCTAGAGGATATTCATCAAACATTGAGAAAATTGGAATCTTGGGGGCTTATTCAAACCGTTAGAAGCGGTCAATACTTTGTGAGGAAGTATTTCATAAAAGAGTTTGATCGGGAGTATATGCAAAATTATGAGAATTTATAGTCACTATGAAAAAGATTATTTATATTGGTAAGGATATAAATTATTGGAAGGAGTTACAAAAAGAGTTCAATCACTACTTTCCTCAAATGATGTTTTTGTTTGAAGAAAGAGACCTTGCAAGAGAAGAATCCACAACCTCTCTTTTCCTTGAGCTCGTTCGGCATCCACCGGATATTCTTTATGTCGATTTTTCGGTAGAATCGGAGAGAACACTTTATTTGGCTGAATTGTTACAGAGGGAGAACTCTTTAAAGCACGTTCCCATCATTGGGCTTCTCAATTATCTCGCTTCAGATAAGGGGGGCGTGAAGGCCTTGGCCACAGGGATTCCCCTGGTTCATATCAAAAGCGGTGAATTGAGCAATGTCAGTATTCAGCCTATATGCATGGTCTATCCCGACGAGATTGCTGTCCCCAAGTTTGCAACGGCCAAAACGGAAAGGACTTTCATCGCTACGGAGGTCTTTCATATTGCTTATGTGGCCGTCGATTATCTCTATCTTGAAGGAGGGTCTCGTTTTGAAGAAGGACAAAAGATCGCTTTAGATCAAGACATTTTTAGCGAGAAAATACTTCCCTATAATGTCTATGAAGTGAGAAAGGTTTCTTCGGAAAATCTTTACTATGGTGATTATTTTCATTGTTTTGAGGCCAAGTTTTTATTTGTCGAAGGATTTGAAGATGAAGATGAGGGTGAGAGCGAAGATGAAGAAGGAGAGGAGGGAAAGGAATCGGAAGGGGAAGAGAAGGAATCGGAACAAGATCTTTCGGAGGGAGACGAGAGCGGGGGAGGAAAGGAGTTAAAAGAGGATGAACTTCGGGAAAAGAGGCTTTTGAAAAAGAAGATAGAACGAGAAAAACAAATGGAGAGGAATAAGATTGAGGAGATGTATTCCATCGTGTCAAATCGGATTAAAAAATGGGTTGCAGAGAATGCATCTCGAAAATTTTGGAGTGAAATCAAAATTTTGGTTATCGATTCGGATCTTCAAATCTATGAAGAAGACCCTCAGCGATTAAAGGATATCCCCTGTTTCTTACAGGCCCAAACCTATTTAGAAAACCCTAAAAAAGAGCTTCAGGTTTATTCTCCAGATATCATTTGTTACCAGATGGATGATTTGGAGAGGGCCAAGAAAAGAGAGGATGATTATATGGAAAGGCAAAAGGAGCTATTCAAGAGTGGTGAGATCAAATCATTGAACGAGAGATTTTATTCCAAAGTCAATAACGGTTTTGAAATGCTAAAGAGAATGGTGATGTCGATTAAAGGAATAAGCGATTACAATCCATCCATCATCATTTTTGGAGAGGAGAAGATGGATTCCAAGGATTTTAAAGATGCTTTAACCTATGAGTCGATCATATCCATTAAAGAGGATATGAGTTTAGATCAAATTTTGAGCTTTTTGGAAAAATTTAAAATAGGGATCGAACGGGAGGAAAAGAAAAAATTTGAGACGGTGTTAGAGAAATTGAGAAAGAAAAATTATAGCAAATACTTCCATTTATCCCCTATGGACTTGAAACCCAAAAAGGTTTTTTTGAAAAAATATGATGAATCTTCCAAAGTTTACTATCACCATGAAATGATCTTAAAAGAGATCAACGAATTGGAAATGGTCTTTGAATCCCCCACTTCCATTCCTCTTTACACCACGCTCAAGATAGAAGACCCCATTTCCTGTTTCCTCACGACCATTCCCATGGATCCTCATAGGCCTTGGGCCAGGATGAGAACGAAAGGAAAGATGAATAGGGCCTTTATTCACGTCATTGGAGAGGCGGATAAAAAGAAATTGCGCCAAAGGATCAATGCCTCTTTTTATGATAAGGGGTAAAAGGGCCCTTCCGCATCGCTCCCTTCCCTGATTGATTTTTTTTACTCAAAGTGTTAAGTTCCCCCTATGATAGTCAATGTATTGAAAGTGGCCCTTCTTTTTCTCTTGGGTCTTTTTGCGAGAAGAATATTGAGGCGTTTTTTGGCCATGAAAAGGATGGAGGGTGCGCCGGGGAAAAAAGGCCCTTCAAAAGATGATCCCCATACGGTTGAGGCCGAATTCGATCGGCTCTAAGACCCGGGATAGAGTTCGAGGGTTCTTTTTTGATCCCGAAACTCCTCAAGGCCCGGCTTCTCTAGGGCGTCCAGTTCATCTCTTTGCCCATTTTTTTCGATCCATAAACGCAGTCGATCCGTTCCGTTGATGAGGTCGATGGGCAAGATATTGTCCTCGTATTCGTAGGGGGGCAGGGCCCAGGAGAAGCCTTCGATATGGCGGTAAAAGTAGTGGCACAGAAGCTGGGCCGTGCGCCAGGGGCGAAAGGCCATGGGGTCGGTGACGTGGAGTTGATAGCCCCCGCAGTTTTTCCCCCCGTGCTTTTGGAAGGTGGGCAGGAAGATGCAAGGTCTTAGGGTAAAGCCGCGGAGTCCTTTCAAATGGTTTTCAAGAGGGCCCAGATGTTTCCAGGGGTCGAGGGCCGGATGGCCTACGATCTCCAGGGGACGGGTGGTTCCCCTTCCCTCGCTCATGGAGGTCCCCTCGAAAATGACCGTGCCCGGAAAGGGCAGGGCCGAGTCCGGGATCGGCATATTGGGGGAGGGGGGAACCCAGGGGAGCCCCGTTTGGGAAAAGAGGTATTCCCTTCGGTATCCCTTCATCTCCACCACCCGAAGGGGACAGGAGAGGTTTCCGTATCGTTTGGCCCAAAGGGCCGTCTCTCCCATGGTCATGGCGTGGCGGGAGGGAAGGGGACGAAGCCCCACGAAGGAGGAAAAGGCCTTCTCCAGGATATTGCCCTCGATGAGTTGCCCTCCTATGGGGTTGGGGCGATCCAAAATCACCACCTCGATGCCCTTTTCGGCGCAGGCCTCCATCATCAAAAAGACGGTGGAGATAAAGGTATAGACCCTGGTTCCCACGTCCTGAAGATCCACGAGGACGATATCGAGGCCTTCCAGCATCTCCCCGGTGGGGGCCCTGGTCTCGCTGTAGAGACTATAGACGGGAAGGTTGAGGTGCTCGTGGTGAAAGTGATCGCTTTCCACCATATTGTCTTGGACGTTTCCCACAAAACCGTGCTGGGGAGAGAAAATTTTTTTTATGCGTGGGCCAAAAAAGTCTTTGAGCAGGAAGGCCCCATGCCTTAGCTTTGAGTCCACGGAGGACTGGTGGCAAAGAAGTCCGATATTTCCCGGAAGTTTTTTGCCCCAATCTTTTTCCGTGAGCAGGCGTTCCAGTCCCGTTTGAGTTTTCATTTCACAAGGCCCCCCAAACTATCGTACCATAGAGATCACGTCCCAAGAAAGGAGGGGCCATGCGCCAATATCTGGAACTCATGAAAAAGGTTTTGGAGGAGGGGAGGGAAAAAACCGATCGTACGGGAGTGGGGACCCTCAGTCTTTTCGGCCATCAGATGCGTTTCGATCTGGCCCAAGGCCTTCCTCTCGTGACCACCAAAAAACTGCATCTCAAATCCATCATCTATGAACTCCTGTGGTTTTTAAGGGGAGAGACCAACGTGAAATCCCTTCAAGAAAAAGGGGTTCGCATTTGGAACGAATGGGCCGATGAGGAGGGGGAACTCGGCCCCGTTTATGGCAAGCAATGGCGATCCTGGGAGTCGGGGGATGGACGAACGGTGGATCAGATAAGAGAGGTGCTGGAGACCATTGAGAGGAACCCCGCCTCCAGGCGTCTTATCGTGAGCGCTTGGAATGTGGGGGAGTTGGATCGAATGGCCCTGCCCCCTTGCCACACCCTTTTTCAGTTTTATTGTGCCGAGGGAAAGCTTTCCTGCCAGCTCTACCAAAGAAGTGCGGATGTCTTTCTCGGCGTTCCCTTTAATATCGCTTCCTATTCCCTTTTGACCCTCATGATCGCCCAGGTCACAGGCCTTGAGCCGGGGGAGTTCGTTCACACCTTAGGGGATGCCCACCTCTACACCAATCACCTGGATCAGGCCCGCACCCAACTCACTCGCTCCCCCAAAAAACTGGCGCGTTTGAAACTCAATCCCAAGGTCGTGGATCTTTTTGAATTTTCCTACGAGGATTTTTGGGTGGACGGTTACGATCCCCACCCGGCCATCAAGGCCTGCGTGGCCGTTTAGGGGAGGGGACTTTCCTTTAAGACGACGAGGAGTTAGACCATGATCGTTTCGGCCATTGCGGCCATGGGAAAAAACCGATTGATTGGAAAAGACGGGGGCCTTCCCTGGCATCTGCCCAAAGAGTTTGCCCATTTTAAGGCCAAAACCCTAGGCCATGTGGTGATTACGGGAAGAAAAAATTTTGAGTGTTTGGGACGCCCCCTTCCCGGACGCCCCACCGTCATCGTCACGAGAAACCCAAAGTATTGCGAGAATGGTTGCCATGTGGCCTTGAGTTTAGAAGAGGCCTTGAACAAGGCCCGGGATTTGGGGGAAACGGAGGCCTTTGTCATCGGAGGAGGAGAGCTTTACAAATCGGCCCTGCCCCATCTTCACCGCTTTTATCGAACCATCGTGGATTTTGAAGGCCCGGGCGATGTGTATTTCCCCCCATATTCCCAATACCCTTGGAAGGTCGTGGAGAGCTTTTCCATGGAGGTGGGAGAGAAAAACCCATTGGCCTGGACCTACGATCTTTTGGAAAAAACTCCCCTTCCCAATGGATAAAGAGTATTATATGGTAGGCCCTTCACAATGAAGAAAGGATATAAACACTATTTAGAGGAGAATTTTATGAAAGCGATCAAGACAATTTTACTTTTCACCTTCTTTCTCGTGAGTTCTTGGGCCTTGGCCGCATCCACCGTGACCATCGATGACTTGGTCGGGGATTCCTACGTCCTCTCTCTCGGCAACCCTGTCCACCATGTGGAGATAAAATTACGCTATGATATCTTGAGGAGTGATGGTCTAACGAGAGCGACAGGGCAAGTCTATATAGAGGGAGACTTTGAAGGGACGATCGTATGCGAAACGAAAACTCAAGTCGTCCGTAAGAAAAAAGTGTATTCCCTTCGGATGGAAAAGGGAAAGAATTGCCGAAGTGAAGATTTTGATACGATGGGCCTTGAAGCTATAAAGATTAAAGATATTGGCGACCTTATTCTTGGGCACAAAGATCAAGTGGAAACCTCTATCTCTTCAAAAAATGAAGAGGTGCCGGTTACGGTGGAAAGGCTTAGGGAAAAGAAGTAAAAAAGATTCTCATCAAGTAACTGCTCACCCCCCGGCAATCTTGGCAGTCGACTGCCTCGTCGCTTCCTTGCGACGTGCAGGAAGCACGCCTCAGTCGCTCCTCGTTGCCTCCTACCAATCTTATCCGGGTGGAGAACAGTTACCTTGCCTTTATT
>JAPONP010000196.1 GCA_026713835.1 Bacteriovoracales bacterium | reverse complement strand
TTTTTCAAAAAGGCGATCGGAAAAAATAAACCTAGATCATCTTGGCCCTCTGATCTCAAATTCCGTCAAAAGATGTACTCTCTCCGACACTCCTTTGGCCTTGTTTTTAAGTGGGGGACTCGATTCTTCTCTCGTGGGATATTTTCTCAAAAAAGAGGTCTCTGATCTCAAATCTTTGAATATGTCTCTTAAAGAAAAATCCTATGACGAAACCCCCTTTGCCAAAAGGGCCGCATCCATCCTCAAAACGAGGCATTTGACCTTTGAATTTGACGATTCTAACTTCGACGAAAAAATCATTTCCCTCTATGGCAGACTCGACGCCCCCAATGGGGATTCGGGACTCATACCGTTTTGGCTTCTCTCCCAAAAGATGGCCCAAGAGTTTAAGGTGGCCGTCGGAGGTGATGGAGGGGACGAAATCTTCTTTGGCTATGATACCCATCTGGCCTTTTATGTGATGGATCTTTTATCAAAATGTTCTCCTTTGGCCGCCATTGGCAAAACACTTCTTGGCGGTCTCTCCGCAAGATGGCCTAGGGTCTCTCGAAAACGTCTTCCTTTGGGGCTCAAGTTCCAACGCTTGGCCAGAAGCCTTAGCTACCCTCGGCCCTACTTCGCCGCTCTCTTGATGGCCTCTCTTGACACGGACGAGATCAATCAACTCCTTGGGCAACATTTTAGGTCTGAAGAGATTTTTAGCGAGGCTTTAACACTTTGGGAGGAGACCGATTCCCCTTGCGATGAAGATCGCTTTAATAGCTATTATCTTCACCTTTATTTACCGGGCAAGGTTCTCGCCAAAGTGGATCGGGCCTCCATGCTAAAAGGCCTTGAGGTGAGATCCCCCCTCCTCGATAAGAACCTTTTTGAATACTGCTCACCCCTTTCCCCTCGCCCTTTTCACGAGGGGTGGCAAGGGAAACCTCCCTTGAGAAAATTGGCCGCTCGATTTATAGATCGAAAGGTGGCCCGTAAGCCAAAAAGAGGTTTTGGGTTTCCCGTCTCGAATGTGGTGGAAAGACCCCTTATCGCCGAAAGAATACGCTCTCTTAGGGATGTGGATGGAGATTTTTTGAACGTTTTGGCCAAAAAACACGCCGAAAGAAAAGGCGACTACGGTCAAGCTCTTTGGAATGGATTTGTCCTCTCATTTTTCGACTCACCTCCATTTCAGACGTGACCAATTTAGACCTGACCGATGGGAGGGGGCGGTGACTTTAAGGCCTTTTCGATTTTATCGATGGTTTCCTCGACGACTTCTTCCATCTTTCCTTCGATGAGAGTGGCCGCACTGTGATTGTGCCCTCCGCCCCCCAAGGCCTCGGCGATAAGGCCCACATCGATTTCTCCGGTGGAGCGAAGGCCCACTCTGACGTTTTTGCCATCCGTTCTAAACATACAGGCCACTTTAACTTTGTCCAAAACCAAAAGGTAGTTGACAAAGGAGTGGGTGTCTTCGATATCGGCCCCATATTGATGAATCATCTCGTCGGAAAGGGAAAGCCAGGCCACCTCCTGATCCTCGTTGGTTTGGGCATTGGACAACACCTTTCCCAAAAGTTGCATATGGCCCACTTTCTTGGCCCCGTAGATCATATTATAGGCCTGGGGCGGGTTGACCCCCGTTTCCACGAGTTTGGCCAGCAAGGTATGGGTTTTGCCGCTGACGGTTGGGTAGCGAAAGGAAGAGGTGTCGATGAGAATGGCCGTGTAGAGGGGAAGGGCCATTTTTTGAGTGAGTTCAATCCCCAAATACTCGATCAATTCCCCCACGACCTGGCCCGTGGCGGCCGCCGAAGTGTCGATGCAGTGGAGCCTTTCCACCGTGGGAGGGCACGGGTGGTGATCCACAAAGAGCACATGTTTTGATTTTTGAACGAGTTCTCCCATACGGGCCCCGATACGGGAAATATGATTGGTGTCCACCACGATAAAGAGATCGATGGGGCCCTCTTGCTTGTATTCATTGAAGGAGATGAGGACGTTTTCCGGGTCCAGGTAGCGGTAGCGATCGGGAAGGGGGCCTTCGTTGACACAAACGGCTTTTTTCCCAAGGCTTCGCAGGGCCAAACACAGGGCCAATTCCGAGCCGATACCGTCCGCATCGGGCCCGGCGTGAGTGGTGAGAACGATGGATCTGGCCTTATTGAGCAGATTTCGGACATTTTCGTAGGCGATGGATTTGGTCATCTTTTATCTTCTCTTTTTAATTTTTTGTCTTTTCAGGCACTTATCGTTGATCTCGTCTAAACCCTTTAGTCATTTTTGGCGGCATTTGGCCGATAGGGGCCGATTCGGGTGCCATTTTGAAGAAAAATTTGAGGTGAATCGAGGCCTAAAGGATAAAGTTGAGCAGAAAAGTAGCCGATGGGCTTGTCAGACTTTGATTTGAATGGATATTGGAGGAGTAGTTTTGAATCAAAAGTATTCGATTATCGCAAGCATTCTTCTGGTCGTCTTTTTGGTCAAAATCACCATTGAAGAGACCTCCGGGTCCCACGCTTCACAGAATTCGGACCGGCCCCTCTATTATGATTATGATGATGGGGAAAAGATCTCTTTAAAGTGATTCCCCCTTTCCTTGTAGTCGGCGTACCGATCAAAGGAGGGAAGGCCCGGGGAAAAAAGAAGTGTTCCGGAAAGATCATTTTTTTCTAAGTATTCTTTAACATTTTCCAGTGTATCCAAAAGGAGAGAAACGCCACCGAGTTTGGAATGGAGAAGGCCTGCGCTTTCCCCGATGAGAAAAATTTTTTTGCATTTGGATTTTAATTTTTGAAGATGTAATTTTTGAAGATGAGGCCCATAATGTTGATATTTTCGCCTCATTTGCCCCCCGAAGATGAGATAGATCGGCCCGGAATCGGAAAAACTCTCTAGGGCCTTCAATGTGGAGAGTCCGTTTGTGCTTTTGGAATCGTTATAGAGATTCAGCCCCCTCCAACGCCCTAGGGGTTCCAGGCGATGGGGAGGAGGAGAGAAGGTATCGATAAGGTCTTGGGTCTTGGTCTTCAGGTGCGAAGACGCTTTCGGAGAGGAATTTTTGAGAAAGGCCTCGGCCAATGTGTGGGCCGTGAAGAGATTTTCTTGGTTGAATGGGCCTTGCAGTTGGAATCGAGTCCAGTCGTAGCAGGCTTTGAAATCTTCAACCTCTTTTGGAGTGTAGGCCCTGACGGGGAAAGGGGGATCATCTTCGAGTTTGAGTTTTTCCGGGATGAGGTGAAAATCTTCATCTCTTCGATTTTGAAAGAGATTGTATTTGGCCTTCTTGTACAGGGAAAACGTTTCGTAGCGCTCCTCATGGTTGGGAGAAATGTTTGTAATGGCCGAATAGTCGGCCCTAAAGTGAGGGCAATATTCCAACTGAAAGCTCGAAAGCTCGAAAAGATAGATATCGAAGGCACCCAAGATGCTATCGGCGCAGGGGCGACCGATATTGCCTCCGCAAAAGACCTCGAAGCCTTCCCTTTGCAAGAGTTTTTGGAGCATCAACACGGTGGTGGTCTTCCCGTTGGTTCCCGTGACGGCCATGATGGGGGCCTCGCAAAAGTGGTAGGCGAGATTGGCATCCGTCCAAATGGGGATGTTTTTTTCTTGGGCCTCCTTGACGAGGGGGTGATGGCCCGGGACACCCGGAGATTTGCAAAGAAGGTCTTTGCCCGCAAGGTGTTCTCGGCGTCCGTCTTTTAATTTTTGGCGAGGAAGAAGGGAGCGAGCGGCCCTATAGGATGCCCAGCTTTCGGGAGGGCCGTCACTATAGAGAACCGTATCCACACCAAGACCCTTTAAGGCCTTGACCATGGAAATCCCGCAGATTCCGGCCCCCATAACGGCCACGGATTTTCCCGAAAGCTCTGCTTTCATCCTCATTTTCCGTCTCATGTTCCGTTTGGTGATGCCGGCGGTGCAGTTTTTGGGAGAGATTGAGATTTTTCTTTTTGACCACAGTTATGGGCGATTTGATCGAGGTTTTTGAGGTGGGCAAAGATTTGTTTCACGTCGGAAGGGGAGATCAATTGCTCGATTCCCACATCCTCCTCGATGGCCTTATACCTTTGGTGGATCTTTCCAAGGGGTTCGATGGCCTCTTTGAGGCAGTCGGCTTTTGGGGTCATGCCCTGAATACCGGAAAGGTATCGGATGAGCATTTTGGCGGCCTTTCTCGGAAGTTTTTTGAGAAAATTTTGATGAAGCTTGCGATAAGAAGACCGTTTTGTGGTGGAGGAGAAAGCTTTTTTCCCGTGAACGAGAATGACCTGAAGCAGAGCGAGGGAGGGGCCGAAAGGGGAGGGGGAGCGGCAGATTCGGCCCAAGTATTCCTTTTTGATAAAGGGCCCGTCGAATCCGGCGAAAGCGGAAAGCATCTCGCGGTTGAGTTCGACGATGGGCCCTCGAACCTTATCTCGATGAATGTTTTCTTCTTCTTTTGCAAGGCATTGAAGAAGACGGGAGGGGGAGGGAGTCCCCGTTTCCGTCCCGAAAGCCGTGGAGAGAAAATAGATTCCGATCATCCCGGTCAGTGCCCATCTCATCATCTGAATTTCCTCATCTGAATTTTCTCACGAAAGGAGGGCCCGTATGCTATAGTGCTTTTCGACCGTCATGGTTGAAAAATAAGCGAAAAAACAAAGAACTTCAAGGGACTTTAAAAAGAGACTTTAATTTCAAGATGAAAGAGATGAGCTTTATCGAACATTTGGAGGAACTGCGATCGACCTTGATACGCATTTTGACCATCCTTTTGATCTCCTTTGCCATTTGCTATTTTATCGGAGAGTCCATCTCCGAAATTCTCTTGGCCCCACTTCGCCTTCTTCTCGACGGAAAAATTCAAGGCAAGATCGTCTATCTTTCCGTTTTGGATAAGGTTTTGTCCCATCTTCAGTTGGCCTTCTGGACGGCCCTCATTCTCTCTTCTCCTCTGTGGTTTTACGAACTTTGGAAATTTATCGCTCCGGCCCTCTATGAACACGAAAAGAGGATGGTTCGTCCCTTTGTCCTCGTTGGTTTTTTCCTCTTTGTTTTGGGTGTGGTTTTAGGTCATTTTGTCGTTCTTCCCCTTTTTTTAGAGACCCTCATGGGGTTTGGGGTCGTCGATGTGGAAGCCGCCATAGGCCTCAAGGCCTATCTTATTCTCACCGTTAAGATGCTGGTGTTGCTGGGCCTTCTCTTTCAATTGCCCAATGGGGTTCTCATCTTGGGGTTTATGGGTCTTGTCACCAAGTACTCCCTTCGAAGGCTTAGACGCACGATCTACTTTTCCCTTGCCGTCATGAGCGCTCTCCTCACTCCGGCAGATGTCTTGACCATGTTTGGTCTATGGCTTCCCATGATCGTTCTCTACGAGGTGGGAATTTTGGGAGTGGCCCTTATCGTTCATCCCTACCTGGAGAGACAAAATCGAGACGAAGGGAGTCGTTGACCGGGCCCACTTTTCTCGTTAGAGTGGAGGGACATGATTTTGTCTAAGCGACATCCTTTCGTTTCTTTAGCACTCCTCACTCTCTTTACCATCCCCACCACTCTTACCATCCTTTTGCCCACGACGGCCTACGGGGCCTATTTTACCAAGGAAGCTCCCGAGTGGGATGAGAATTGCCCCTTTTGGCATATCGATCGTTTTAGAAATGTGAGTTCCTATTTTACCCTTGGGGTAAAAGGGGCGACCCATTTTGGCTTTGATTATGAGGCCCCTATAAGGAGGAAGGAGGTCGATATCCTCCATTGTGCCCTCGATTTTGAAACCTACACGAGGTCGGATTTTTGCCGGGATCACGTTCAATTTGGTGGGGATCGACCCTTCTTGGGTTATGATGATTTTGAAGCCGATGAGACCTTGAGGGATCGTTACGCTCATCTTGAAGAGCAATTGGGGGCCTATTACTTTTTCATCTTGGAGTGGCTTGAAATGGAAAGGCCCTATGATTTTAACGTAGGGGCCGTCTTGGAGTATCTTTCGAGGCTTTATTTACAAGAATTGGAGAAGGTTTTTCCTTTCCCGGATTATTTTATCACCGGAGGGGTTTTCTACTACGACTATCAGGGAGGAAAGAGACTGGGCGAATTGGATGTCATCGTTTACGACCCAAACTCTTGCGATGTGGTGGCCATTGCCGAAACCAAAGTGGCCGCGAAAGGGAGTATGGACAGAGCTTTGAAAAAGGCCTGGGCCCAGTTGGCCAGGATCAGAGGTTTTTTGGAGCATCATTTATTTGAAGGCGAGGGCCTACGAGAGGGGTCGTTTTTTTAGGTCATTTTTTAGGTAACTGCTCGCACCTCTAGCAAAAACTGTAATAAAGGCAAGGTAACTGTTCTCCACCCGGATAAGATTGGTAGGAGGCAACGAGGAGCGACC
>JAPONP010000195.1 GCA_026713835.1 Bacteriovoracales bacterium | reverse complement strand
TAATAAAGGCAAGGTAACTGTTCTCCACCCGGATAAGATTGGTAGGAGGCAACGAGGAGCGACTGAGGCGTGCTTCCTGCACGTCGCAAGGAAGCGACGAGGCAGTCGACTGCCAAGATTGCCGGGGGGTGAGCAGTTACAATTGGTTTACAAAAGATGTGGGAAGGGTTAAAGGAAAGTCATGGAAAAAAAGATTTTCCCCCATACCATCATCATCCACTATTCCGGGGAGTTATCCATCAAAGGGCCCGGAAATTTTCAACAATTCGTCTCTCGCTTGATGAATCGGATTCGCCACAATTTGCAAAAAAGAGGGGTTCGCTTTTCCTTAAAACAGGATTTTTCTCGCCTTATGCTCTTTGTCGATCACCGAGAGAAGAGTTTGGGGGCCCTTTCTAAAATATTTGGCATCGGCCCCTACTCTCCGGTTGAGATCTCCACGGAAAGTGAGTTAAGTTCCATCATTTCCGCATCCCAAAAGATGATCCCCGCCATTTGCAACAAACGATTTGCCGTCAGGGCCAGGCGAACGGGAGAGACCGCCTTTAAAACCCCGGAGGTGGAAAGGGCCGTGGGGGCCGTTTTGGCCCCTTATGGGAAGGTCGATCTCAATCGCCCCGAAAAAACCGTCTATGTGGAAACCATCAACCGAAAAACCCATCTCTTTTGTGAAAGAATCCCGGGCCCCGGCGGACTCCCCCTCAACGGTCGTGATCGATGTTTGACCCTCTTTTCAGGAGGCTTCGATTCCCCCGTGGCCTCCTGGCAAATGATGAAAAGGGGTGTCGCCTGCGATTATTTATTTTGCAATATGGGCGGCAAGTCCCATGAAAGACAAACCGTTCAGGTGGCCAAGGTGCTTCACGATCTTTGGGCCTCGGGATCGAAGAGTCATCTCATGGTGGTGGACTTTCATCCCGCCATTGAGGCCATTAAAAAACTCGTCTCCGATCCCTATCGCCAGGTTATTCTCAAAAGGGTGATGTATCGGGTGGCCGAAAAAGCGGCGGCTTTTTTAAAGAGCAAGGCGATCATAACCGGAGAGTCTTTGGGCCAAGTTTCTTCCCAGTCACTCCAAAATATCAAAGTCATCGACAATGCCTGCTCATTTCCGGTCTTGCGTCCTCTCATAGGATCGAATAAAGAGGAAATTATTCGCCTCGCCTATAAGATTGGGACGGGTTATCTTTCGGAAAAAATCGTAGAACTTTGTGGAATCAGCCGAGGACAACCGGCCACCAATGCCAAATATGGGCGGGTTCTCGATTGGGAAAAGGATCTTCCCAAAGATTTGGAAGAAACGATCTGGCTTTCGCAAAAGACCATAAGCCTAGATGATGTGGAATTGGGCCCTCTTCGAGGTTCCTACCTTTTGGTCGATGGATTTGACCCCGAAGCCAAAATCATCGATTGCCGGGATTTAGACGAGAAAAAATCCTGGGCCGTCCCCAATGCCCTCCACATTCCATTTGAACAACTCAAAAGGGATTATCGCACTCTCGATCGAGACAAAAAATATATCATCTATTGCACTTTGGGGGCCAAATCTCCCTATATCGCAGAGCTTATGCAACAGTCGGGGCGTGAGGCCTATGCCTTTGACGGAGGGATCAAAAAAGCTCAAAAAACCTACGAGAAAAGTGGTTTGGGAATAGAAGGTGGTTTTAGAATAGGCTCTTAATTACTTCTGCCAAGAGGGGATCTTCTTCACATCCTCTAAAAGCCTGTGAAAACTATCCAAATAGCTTTGAATAATCTTTTGTTCTAATGGAGAACTATAGGATTCTTTAGAATAAAAAGAACAGTTCACAGACGAAATCCTATGGGTGCAATTGGAAAATTGGCATCGACGGGCCATGGCCAAAAGAGGAGGGAAAAGGGATATGAGTTCCTCTTCTCGTATATCATCCAAAGAAAAGGATCGAATCCCGGGGGAGTCGATCAGGGTGAGATTGTCGCTTTCTACGATCTCACTCCAGGTGGTGGTATGGATTCCCTTACCCATCTTTCCCGTAGGCGCACTCTTGAGAACGACTTTTCCTCCCGATAGGGAAGAGACCAATGTACTTTTCCCAACCCCCGATTGCCCGGTAAAGAAGACGGTTTTATGGGCCAATTCCTCTTGAAGTTCTCGAAATCCAAAAGCACTCCCTAGAGGAGAAAAGGGAAGTCCTTTGGAACTCACCTGAAAGCAGGCCACCTTGCAGTACTCAAGCCTTTGTATTTCAAATTCTAAATCAAAAAGTCCCGAAAATTGATCCATTTTGTTAAAAATAACGATGGGAGGAACGAGCCACTGCTGGGCCCTGGCCAAGTAACGATCGAGAAGCCCCCTCTTGTAGGCCTTCCCCGAGACGGAGAAGACGATGGCCAGTCGATCCACATTACTAACCGATATTTTTTTCTTTTTTTCTCTGACCGATAGTCGATAGATTTCGTTGCGGCGATCTTTAACCCTTAAAATTTTGGCCGTCCCCTTTTCCTCTTCAATTTCCACATAATCCCCTACGACGATGGACATTTTCTTGAGTAAAGTTCCAAGGGCGAAGGCCTCGATCATCTGCCCGTTATCCTGTCGCTTACAGATAAATTCCCGTCCCTTCAATTTATAGACTCTGGCACAAATCATAAATTCAGGTATCCGTTTGAGAAAAAGATATTCAAAGGGTCCATGGTGGATTTGAGGTATCGAAACATTTCAAAGTGAATATCACTCAAAAAGGGGCGGATGAATTTTTGTTTAATCAAACCGATTCCGTGTTCCGCAAAAGGAGACCCCTTCATCTTTAAAACCTCCCCGTAAAGAGATTCGAGAGAGCGTTCACAAGCATCGGCTTCTTTTGCCGTCGGTAAAAAATTAAAGTGGAGGTGAGCATCCCCAAAATGACCGAAGAGGGTATAGGGAATCCCCTTCCCTGCAAGTTTCCTATAAAGACCCATGAGCTTTGCCATTTGCTCAGTTCGCACCTGAATATCGGTTCCCTTTTTGATGACTCCTCGCCTAGAATTTTCTTCGCTGACGGCCCTTGGAATGGCCATTCTAAGCTTTTGAAACTTGGACACTGGCATTTCATACATTTGATTTTCACCGATAGGGCCCAAGGAAGAGGCCAAGCGTTCACAAATCTCATCGAAATGTTCTTCAAGTATCTCTAGGAAAATAAAATCCTTTCCGGTAGCAGGCCTTAGAGATTTTTCCAAAAATTCCATACCGTTCGAGTCGATCAGTTCACAGCACCGGATAAGTCTGCGAAGGGGTTGAACCCTTTCCAAAATTTCCAAATGGGAAGAATCATCTTTTTCCCAGGGAGGCAATTCAAAAAAGAGATACCGAGAGTGCCCTTTAGGAATCGTTTGCAACTCCACTTCCGTCACCACTCCCAGTTGCCCTTCAAGGCCTATCATCAAATCCACCTCCGTCTCAAGTCTTGGGAAGGGAGCGTTTTTAAAACCCTCGTACTCTCGGTAGGAGTCCCCGTAGGCTTTGAGCAAATCCTTCGCCCTTTGGTCTTGAAAAAGAGAATGTTCCAAAAGTTTTCGATTCTTTTTGAGATGGATCGCCTTTCCCTCTTTTCCAAGCGTCGTAAGGGAAACTACTTGATCCCGAAGAGTGCCGTACCCAAAACTTCGCTCCCCCGTGCAAGAGGTGGCCACCCCTGCCAGCACACAGGCCAGTTCTTCCGTTGGATAAGTCATAATCTCCCGTCCGCTTTCCAAACAAAACTCCCCGGCCTCTTTCCAAGTCACCCCACCTCGGCACAATAAATTCTTCCCGGCCCATTCCATTTCCCCGGGAATTTGGGAGAGATTGACGAGATCCATTCCGTTTTTATGGGGAGAGCGAAGAAGGCGATCAAAGGGAATAACCGTCGAAGTTTGGGAGGAAAAATAGAGGGATGGATGTTTGGCCTTTATGTGGGCCGCAAGATCGTCTAAAGATTTGATGGTCAATGTTCCCATAAGAGATTTCAAGAGCCTAGAATTTCTCCTAAATGCCGTCACCTTGCATCGAGTCGATAAGATCCAAAAAAATTGACAGGACCGATCCCTCTCAACTAAGCTGGGCGACCATTATGGTTCTCTTTAGCTTCCTTTTCTTTCTCATCGGCATCACGGGCATCATCGGTTTTTGGGCCGCTCGCCAAAGTAAAAAAACCGAAGCCGACTACTTTCTTGCAGGACAAAACGTCTCCCCCCATATATTGGCCTTCTCCAGCATGGCTTCCAAATTTAGCGGATTCGTCTTTGCCGGTTTTATGGGAATGGCCTATGCCAACGGCACTCAGGCCATTTGGCTGGGCCTTGGACTCCTCTTTGGGGCCCTACTGGTCTATATGTTTACCGTCTTTCGTCTGCAAAAACTGAATACGGGCGGCTGGGCCTTGAGCATCGCCGAACTCCTCACCTTCTGGAACGGGGAAGATCGAATTTGGCTCCGCCGATTCATAGGCCTTCTCACCCTCTTCTTTCTCAGTTTCTACGCTGCCGCCCAACTCAAAGCGGGAGGAAAGGCTTTGGAAGTGGCCTTGGGTCAACCCGGATATGCGGGAATCCTCATCAGTTCGATCATCATCCTCTTTTACTGCTGGACCGGAGGGATACGGGCCTCCATTTGGACGGACTCCATGCAAATCATGGCCATGACCGCAAGCCTTCTCATCATTTTCCTCACCGCCGTTTCCATGGAGGGAGGTTTCGCCAATTTTTTTCAAGCCTTCTTGGCCACGGCTCCCGGAACGGATGAGGTGGCCTTGATCCCCCAAAACCTTTCCGTCATAGGAGGATACTCGGGATGGGCCCTCTTTTTCATCGGCTCCATAGGCTTTGGGGTCTGCACGATCGGCCAGCCCCATATCCTCATTCGGGCCATGGCCATCGAAAAGCCCCAAGACACCAAAAAATTTCTTATCACCCATTACATCTTTGAAACCCTTTTCGTCACCCTCTTTATGCTGGTGGGCCTAAGCACCCGAGTGATTTTAAAAAATGCCGACTCCTTCGATGCGGAATTGGCCCTCTTCCTGGCGGCGATGGAGACATTGCCCCCCATCCTCGTAGGTTTCGTGCTGGCCGGTGCCTTTTCATCCACCCTTTCCACTGCCGATTCGCAAATTTTGAGTTGTTCCGCCTCTCTTATGCGGGATCTTCCCAAAAACCCAAAAGAATCCTTGGTTTTGGCCAAAGCGGGAACCGTTGCCGTGACGGCCTTTGCCACTTTGGTGGCCCTCTTTGCCAAAGATAATGTTCTTGCCCTGGTGATCTTTGCCTTCGGAGGCCTTGGAACCTCCATCGGAAGTATTCTCCTTTTGCGCGTGTTCAATTCCCGCATCTCGGAGTGGGGGGCCATCCTGGTGGGCCTTGCCGGAGGAACGACCTTCGTTCTCTGGGATATTTTGGGTCTTAAGGCCTTTATCAACGGAAGTGTGCCGGGTTTTGCGGTCGCTTTTGCCGTCTATTTGGCCGTCATGGGCGTCAGTTCTTGCTGTTCCAAAAGAGATTGATCCAACCTCTTTCGGCCTATTTCATTAAAGAGGTCTTTGATGCCCTCTTCAAAAAAGGCCTGCCCTTGTTTCTCCTTCCCTTTCTCTTTCTCTTTCTTTTTCCCTTCGTCCTCCCCTCCACGGGAGCTAGCGGTCTTTCGGGGAAGAACCTCGACGGGTGTGGGGCGATAGAGGTAGCGGCCAAGCTCTTCCAGTTCCCGGTGCATCCTCTCTTGATGGGAAAGGGAACCCAGTGAGAGGAGGGCAAGGAGGAGGGGGAAGGCCCTCTTGTGAGAAAGAAATCCAGTAACTGCTCGCACCTCTAGCAAAAACTGTAATAAAGGCAAGGTAACTGTTCTCCACCCGGATAAGATTGGTAGGAGGCAACGAGGAGCGACTGAGGCGTGCTTCCTGCACGTCGCAAGGAAGCGACGAGGCAATCGACTGCCAAGATTGCCGGGGGGTGAGCAGTTACGAAATCCATTCATCACCTCCTATTCTCACCTAGAGCGTCACCGAAAATCAAATGATGGCGCAGAGCAACTTTTTATGGGCAAAGACTGCGGTTTTCGATAGACTGCCCCCAATGAAAAGACATTGGGATGCCATGGCCATTCTCCTCTTTCTCTTTCTTCTCATGGGGCTTTTATCGTTTCGCTACGGTCACTTCCAATCAACCCATTTGGGCCCGCTTTATGGAGACTTCCCCGAAAAATCCCAATCTGCGCCTCTCAAGTTATGATTTCCATTTGCCGGAATCTCTCGTGGCCCAAAGACCGGCCGACCCACGGGATAGCTCCCGGCTCCTCGTCTATCGCATCTCGAAGGATGAAGTGATCCATTCCCATTTTTATGACCTCCATCACCACCTTCCCGAAGGTTGTCCCCTCATCCTCAACAACTCCAAAGTTTTTCCCTGCCGTCTCGTGGGAAAAAAGGAAACCGGGGGCGAAGCCGAAATTTTTTTCCTTTCCCCCCGGCCCGAAAAACAAACGGGGTGGGCCCAAGCCTTGATCAAATGTTCGGGGAAAAAAAAGATCGGGGATCGCTATATTGTGGATCAAACCGTCTTGGAATTGGCCAAGGTGGAAGAGGGGGTTTTTTGGCTCAAAGGCCCGGACGAAGAGATTGATCGGCTTATCAAACGAAGCGGCACCACCCCCATTCCCCCCTATATCCGAAAAGGGCGAGGAGACGAAAGAGATGAGGGGGATTACCAAACCCTCTACGGAAAAGTTGAGGGTTCCGTAGCCGCCCCCACCGCAGGGTTGCATTTTACTCCGAAGGTTTTTGACAACCTGGCCTCTCGCCACATCACCCCCCATTTTCTCACTCTCCACGTGGGCCTTGGAACCTTTGCTCCGATCAAAACGGAAAACATCGAGGAACATTCCATGCACCAAGAAAGGTTTTTTATTCCAAAGGCCACCCGGTCTTTGATCGACAAAAAGTGGGGAAAGCTCTATTGCGTAGGCACGACCTGTCTTAGAGTGTTGGAGTCTCTTGGGGGCAAAAATCCGCTTCCCCTCGGAGACGCCCGAGGGGAAGCGGGGGAAACGGATCTTTTTATCCATCCCGAAAAAAAGATTTCTTCCATCGAAGGGCTTATCACCAATTTTCATCTTCCCAAAAGCTCTCTTTTTATCCTCATCTGCGCTCTCATCGGACGAAAAAAGGCCTTGGAGCTTTACGAAACGGCCAAAGCTTCCGGGTATCGCTTTTTTAGTTACGGGGATGCCATGTTGGTGCTTCGATGAGTTGTTTTAGTCTCAAGGCCCGGGACGGAAAAGCCAGGGCCGGCCTTATCAAAACCCTTCACGGGGATATCCCCACTCCGATCTTTATGCCCGTGGGGACTCGGGGAACGGTCAAATCCCTCTGGCAAGAAGAGCTTCGCGAGCTTGGGGCCCACATTGTATTGGCCAATACCTACCATCTTTACTTGCGCCCGGGACACGAACTCGTAGAAGAGGTCGCCGGAGGACTGCACGGTTTTATGAATTGGCCCCGGCCCCTTTTGACCGATAGCGGAGGTTTTCAAATTTTTTCTCTGGCCCACCTCAACCGAGTGACGGAAAAGGGGGTGGAATTTCGCTCCCATATCGATGGCAGCCTTCATTTCATCGATCCCGAAAAATCCATGGAAATCCAAAGGGCCCTGGGTAGCGATATCGTCATGATGTTTGACGATTGCCCCCGCCTGCCGGCCTCTAGGGAGAGTTTGCGCCAAAGCCTGGAATTGACGTTAAATTGGGCCAAACGCTGCGCGGCTATTCCCCTTAAAGAGCATCAACACCTCTTTGGTATCGTCCAAGGGGGGTTGGAGTTGGACTTGCGCTTGGAATGTTTGGAACGCTTGGAGGCCTTGGAACCGTCTCCTGCCGGGCTGGCCCTCGGAGGGCTAAGCGTTGGAGAAAAAAATCACGAAATGCGGGCCCTTTTGGAAGACCTGGCCCACCGCCTCCCTCCCCACAAACCCCGCTATCTCATGGGGGTGGGGACCCCGACGGACATCCTCCATGCCATCTCCTGTGGGGTGGATATGTTCGACTGCGTTCTCCCCACTCGAAATGCGCGCAACGGGCAGGCCTTGACCTCCCAAGGTCCTCTCAACATCAAAAATGAACGCTTTGCCAAAGACCCGGGCCCCCTCGATCCTCAATGCCCCTGTAAGGTTTGCACCCGCTACTCCAGGGCCTATATCCGTCACCTCACCACCGTAGGGGAATACCTGGCCGGCCAAATGCTGAGCCATCACAACCTTTTTTTCTACCTGGATTTGGTGGGGCGGGCCCGAAAGGCCATCACCTGCGGGGAGTTTGACGAGTTTGCCAAAAACTTTTATAACACCTATACGCAAGGAAAAGTTGGTTAAAACTGCCCGGAGAAACGAAATGGTATCCATGGCCTACGCCCAACAACAGACCCAGCAAGCCCAAGAGGCCCCACAGCCAAATCCCATGATGAGTTTTGTTCCCTTCATCCTGGTTTTTGCCGTCTTTTACTTTCTCATGATCCGTCCTCAAAAAAAGAGGATGGCCCAAGAGAAAACCTTTTTGGAAAGTCTAAAGCGGGGCGATGAGGTCTATACCAAATCCGGAATCATCGGAACCATCGTAGGTCTCACGGATAAGGTGGTGGACTTGGAGATCACCAAAGGAGTCAAAATAAAAATTTTGAGAACCCAGGTGGCCGATATGGCGGAGAAACTTTTTCCCCCCAAAAAGACGGCGGTTCAGGGAATAGCGGCACAAAGGCCTAAATAGGAAACTCCTCGGAATATGTTTGGATTGGGGGTTGGTGAACTTTTTCTCATTGGTGCTTTGGGGCTTATTTTGATCGGTCCCAAAAAAATCCCGGAGCTGGCCAGAAGCCTGGGCCGAGGACTCCGGGAGTTTCAACACGCAAAAGACGAAATGGAAAAAGAGCTTCACTCCATAGAGGAACACCCCCTCCGCTCTGAGACGAAAGAGCCGTCACCAAATGATTCAAACGGAGGGAAAGAGCGATGAAAAAAAGTTGGTGGTTTAAATTATCCTTTCTATCCCTTTTGGCCTTGTGGGCCCTGGCTTCATTGGCCCCGTCCTTTATGGACATGGATGAAGAAGGCCCCTATCCCCTCAAATCAAAACTCAATTTGGGCCTGGATTTACAGGGCGGTCTCTACATGGTTTTGGGCATCGACTTCAACAAAGTCTATAGGGATGAGATCAAAACGATGGCCCGAAATCTGATGGATGTCTTGGAAGATAAGGGGATGACCGTGACGCGGGGAACCCTCGACAGGAGCGATCCCCAAGACCCCAAGCAATCCCTTCTTTTAGGAGAGGGCGTCCAAATGGAAAAGGCCAAGGAGGCCATCAAGAGCTACGGAGCCAATGCCATTCGCCTCACCAAAGAAGAGGGTAACGAAATTCAATACGGTCTTATCGCCACCTTCAAAAGAACCGCCACGGAACGGGCCGTGGGAAAATCCATCGAGGTCATTCGCAATCGGATCGATGAATTCGGCGTGACCGAGCCGGAGATCATCGCTTTGGGAGAGGATCGAATCGTCGTGCAACTTCCGGGGGTCAAAGATATCGAAAGGGCCAAATCCCTCATCGGAACCACGGCTAAATTGGAATTTAAAATGGTCAACGATGAAGTCTCTCCTACCACCTTGCAAACCTGGTTGGCCAAGGCCCGGGAGGGGGGAATCGAGTTTAAAAAGGGCGAACGATTCTCCGCCTATTTGGAAAAGCTCAATCATTTTTTACAAAAGGATTTGCCCAAGGGTTGGGCCATCGCCTTTCAAAAGAAAAACAACAACAAGGGGGAGGTCATCGAACAGACTCCCTTTTTGGTGGAAGAGTCCAGTCGCTTGACGGGAGATGAACTCCAGGATGCCTCCACCCAAATCGATCCCCAACAAAATCAGCCCTACGTCTCCATGAACTTCAAGGTTCAAGGGGCCAAGATCTTTGAAGAGATCACCGGGGCCAATGTGGGAAAGCGTTTGGCCGTGATTTTGGACGGTAACGTCTATACGGCCCCCAATATCCAATCCCGCATCGCCGGAGGAAGGGCGCAGATCACTTTGGGGCAGGGAAGTTTCAGTCAACTTTTGGAAGAGGCCCAAGATATCTCCCTCGTCCTTAGGGCCGGGGCCCTTCCGGTGGAGTTGGAGTTTCAAGAGCAAAGAGTCGTTGGGGCAGGCCTTGGAAACGACGCCATCGAAAAGGCCCGCTTGGCCTCACTCATCGGCGTGGCCCTCGTCTTCTGTTTTATCCTCATCTATTACAAACTCTCAGGCTTTTTGGCCCTGATGACATTGGGTCTCAATCTCCTCTTTATTTTGGCCGCCCTCGTGGCCTTTGAAGCGACCCTCACCTTGCCCGGAGTGGCCGGCATCGCTCTTACCGTCGGGATGGCCGTGGACGCCAATATCATCATCTACGAGAGGATTCGAGAGGAATGGCATCAGAGGAAAGATTCTTTTAAGGCCGTCGAAAACGGTTTTCAATCGGCTTTTTGGACCATTTTGGATGCCAATATCACCACGGCTTTGGCCGGAACCATGTTGCTCAATTTTGGGACGGGGCCCATTCGAGGTTTTGCGGTCACCTTGCTCATCGGCATCGCGGCCACGGTTTACACCTCTTACTTTTGTTCGAGGATGTTTTTTGAGTTTTATATGAATAGAGTTCAGGGGACGAAGTTAAG
Organism: Bacteriovoracales bacterium; assembly: GCA_026713835.1. Taxonomy (GTDB): domain Bacteria; phylum Bdellovibrionota; class Bacteriovoracia; order Bacteriovoracales; family Bacteriovoracaceae; genus JAPONP01. The sequence goes on along the minus strand of JAPONP010000195.1, from coordinate 5,981 downwards.
TATTTAGGAGATCATCCATGTTAGAGATCATAGCGAGAGATCGAAAATTTCAATTTTCCAAATACTATAAGATCACCTCCGCCCTCTCCGTCGGTGCCGTCCTCGTTTCCCTCTATCTCGTTTTCTTGGGAAAAGGCCCCAATTACGGAGTGGATTTTCGGGGAGGGGCCGAAATTCAGGTGGGATTTGAAAGGGAAGTGAACTTAGGAGAACTCAGGGCCGCCCTCTCTTCTGAAGGGATCGCTTCAGCCAGCGTCCAAACCATCGAGGGAACCACGGGGCATAATTATCTCATTCGGGTTCAAGCGGATGAGAAAAATCTTAACGAAATGACGGAAAAGATCTCCCAAATACTGGAAGGGCGTTTTGCCGCCCAAGGGCCCGATCGAGATAGATTTAAAAAGGACATCGTAGGCCCTAAGGCCGGGGCCGAGCTTAGAAAGTCCGGCTTTTTGGCCATGCTTTGGGCCCTCCTGGCGATCTTCATCTATATCGGATTGCGCTTCGATATCAAATACTCCCCCGGGGCCATCATGGCCTTGGCCCACGACGTGATTATCGTCTGCGGTATCTTCGTCATCACAGACAAGGAATTTAACCTTCAAATCGTGGCGGCCCTTTTGGCCATCATCGGTTATTCCGTCAACGACACGGTGGTGGTTTACGATAGGGTTCGAGAACATGAAGAAAAATTCCAAGGTCTCGATATCAAAACCCATATCGACAATGCCACAAGCGAAACCCTATCCAGAACCCTTCTCACTTCCGGCACCACCCTCCTCGTTTCCCTCATGATGTTTTTTGTAGGGGGAGGCGGCATCAGCGACTTTTTCTTTGCCATCTCCATCGGGGTCTTGGTGGGAACCTACTCCTCTATCTTTGTGGCCGCCCCCACCACATTGCTCTTTGAAAAATTGAGGGCCCGACAACAAAAGACAGCTTAGAAATGATTGTCGCAAGTTTTAGTGCATTTATCTTACTATTCGTCGCCGTCGGGGTTCTTTCAACCTTAAAGAATCGGCATACCAGTGCCGACTACCTACTGGCCGGACATAGTGTGAAGCCGTGGCTGGCCGCACTTTCTGCCGTTGCCACCAATAACAGCGGTTATATGTTCGTCGGCATGATCGGCTACACCTATTCGGTGGGGCTGGCTTCCATCTGGTTAATGATCGGCATGATTTCCGGTGACTTTTTGGCGTCGACTTTTATTCATAAACGACTGCGTGTGGCCACGGAAAAAGAAAAGGTGCTTAGCTTTGCAGGGGTGTTAAGCCGCTGGCACGGCACAAACTATCGCATCTTACGAATCGTTGGCGGCGTTATCACCGTGGCCTTTTTAGGCACCTATGCGGCAGCCCAACTCAATGCAGGAAGCAAAGCACTTCACGTGCTGTTTGATTGGGATTATTCGGTGGGTGCGATCATCGGTGCGGTAATGGTTCTGCTTTACTGTTTTGCCGGAGGTATCCGCGCTTCCATCTGGACAGATGCCGCACAATCCTTTGTGATGATTGTGGCGATGGGGTTACTCTTCTTTTTCGCAGTATCAGAGATTGGTGGAATGTATGCATTTTCCACGGCACTTGATAATGTTTCGCCAACCTATACAAAACTATTCCCTTCCAACTTACCGCTTGGTGGTGTCACAGGGCCACTTCTATTCTTGTTGGGGTGGGTGTTTGCCGGATTCGCCGTGGTCGGCCAGCCACATATTATGGTGCGTTTTATGGCGATGGACACACCTAAAAATTTAAACCGGGTACGGCTTTACTACTACAGTTGGTTTACGGCCTTCTACACACTCACTATTTGTGCCGGACTTGCCGCTCGTTTGCTACTTCCCGAAGCGGATAACTTTGATGCCGAATTAGCTCTACCGGCACTTGCACAACAATTATTGCCGGAGATATTGGTGGGATTGATACTCGCCGGATTATTTGCCGCCACCATGTCCACCGCTGACTCACAAATACTCAGTTGCTCCGCTGCCATCACCCGTGATTTCACCCGGGCCAAAAAAGTATCCTATGTCATGACCAAACTCGCTACGGTGTTTGTGGTCATTGTTGCACTAAGCATTGCTCTATCAGGAAGTAAAAGCGTCTTTAGTTTGGTACTCATCGCCTGGGCAGCATTGGCCTCTGCCTTTGCCCCACTGCTTACCATCTACGCCCTCGGCGGTAAGCCATCGGAAAAGCTGGCCCTCACGATGATGTTTTCAGGCCTTGTTACCATGCTAATATGGCGATATGTCGGCTTAGGGGATATCATTTACGAAGTCGCACCGGGCATTTTGGCAGGATTGCTACCGTATGTGGTTGTTCGATTGATACACAATCGGGGATTTCTAATGGGGATTTTCAAGAAATTTTAAAAATGCTCCCCATGTCTTTGGAATAATCGGATCGCAACCTTCACACATCAAGTAACTCAATAAATTTATCTCTTGACTCAACCCAAGGGATTAAGTCAGAGTTAAGGTCATATTTTTCCTTTGCTCTTTCATAGTTTTTAGTGTCTCGTGAAGCTAAAATACTCGCCCGAAAAGGTTCTTTAGCATTGATTTCTTCAATCAATGAAAGTATCTTTCTCATTCCTTCTGAGTCCCAAAAAGTTACTTCATATAAATCAATCAAGATCACCCTACTTTCCGAATGACTTTTTATATCTTTGATTAAGGCTAAAAATGAATTAGAATCAAGTTCTAGTCCTGATCTGAGTTCCCCTGAAAATTTCACTTCGTAAAAATTGTTATCTTCACTTATAGAATATTCAAATGCTTTCATCATCTCCCCCTTGTCTCAAGTCAAATTTTATATCTATACTATAAAATGGTGAATCAGTGAGTATCGGCTTTGAATGGAAGCCTATATCATATTTAATTTTCTTAATTAACGTACACGTGCTATCGGAAGAGAATGGGTTAAAGCTATTACCATTATGCTTAATCTTTATCTTTACTTTATTATTTTTAATTTCAAAAAGTACTGATATATGCGTTGCCTGCGTGTCATGTTCAAATATATTGTCAATAATTTCTCTTCCTAATAATTTGGCATCATAGGCTCTCGAGTGCGTTTTTTCGTGTGCTAAATAAGGATCAATGATAGGATTCACCCCCCTATAGTATTCTTCGTTTATATTTCTTTTATTTTGTACGCTACGCCTTTTCCATTGTTTGGAAAATTTATTCTCTGACACATTCACGATGACACCATCCGCTTATTTTTTCTTGAAATAATCATATATGAAATATCCTCTATGTGAGTGTCTTTATCAGGCATTTTTTTTTCAATTACTCTCTGTAAATTTTTTGCTATTGCCTTCGCATCACCCTTAAATAGCTTGCTTGCTTTTTCAAATTCATTAAATAATTCTTCTTTTTCAAGTAAATCGATCACACCATCAGTATAAAAAATTATTGAATCCCCTTGACGTATATTGATATTATTTTCACTCTTTTTTCCCAGTTTTTCATTTTTAAAATTAATCGCCCCGTATCTGGCCCCATCAACGTATTTCACATTTTTTTGTTTTCTTTGTATCGGATGCGGCAATCCACTATTTAAGAAGCTTAAACGACCTGTTTTATGTTCCACAGTACCAATTATTACGCCGGGTTCCCCTCTCCATCTTTCTTTAGTATTTTTAATGGCCAATGAGAGTGCTGAATCTAAAAGGTGTAACGAAATAATATCTTCATTAAAACTCGATAACACTGCTTCAAATCCATATTCCAATGCAAACGACATCGGGGTAGCACGAGTACCATGTCCAAAAGCATCAACCATTATAAATATGGATTCTTTTTTTTTTGAAAAAGGTTTAATTTTACACAAATCACCTCCTGTTTCATGCAATTCAAAGACCACAGAAGAGTAATTCAAGCCCATTTTATCAAGATCTGATGACTTGATTCGTGCCTGGGGAATCCGAGTCAGGCCCTGTAAATTCCAAGGCTGGCGCATTATGTCATTCATCTTTATTTCCCCTGAATCCAAATTTCCGGTACTCTCTTTTCTTGAGGCAAGAAGCTCTTCTATTTTTGCCAATGTTTTTTTTGAAGGGAGGTAATCCCCTGATTCAATCCGAGAGATTGTGGCCTGAGTTGTTTGCAACATTTTTGCCATATCTGTCTGAGATATCTTTTGAGACTGTCTGTATTTTTTTAGTTCTTTTAAGACTTTAACAATGTTCGTCATAATTTTTTCTTTAGCTCAATTGTTTCCAGACTTAGGGGTACATTTGTTAATGTATATACATATTCATCGGCACTTTGAAAAATAATATTAATGAATATACATACAATATACACGAATTTAAAAAGAAATCAATGGGTTATGAGGGTTTTCGTATTAAGGCAGGATTATTTTTACTTCCCTCTAGCGTATTATAGCGCTTCCTATCTCTGTGTACGCCGAGCGGGTTTTGTGGTAATTCAGAACTCTTGTCCGGAAAAACCCAAATAATTCTAATATGTTGGCCAAGCTTTCTTCCGGAAGCGAAACAAGGCTTCTTTATCAAAATCAAAAGAGAAAATAAATAAAATTTACTTGATAATTATATTAACCAAGGCGAGGGCGCCAACACGCTGCGCATGGCAAATATTTAAAAGAAAGAGATTTAAAATCGAGCAATTTTTTCATGATTATAAAATTCGTCATCCAAAGCCTTTTCATAAGTTTCCAGTAAGGGACGGCTATTTAGTTGAGTTTGGGCCATCATTATCGTAAAACAATTTTTTTGCCGATTTCCCCACATGATAGCAAGCGATCCCGTCGATGCTTCCACCAACTACGCCTCCTACAAATGGAACATATTTCCCCAAGTTTATCACTCCTTTTTCTCCAAACTTTGTTACAAGCCTAAAACCAACCGCTCGATTTATGGCCACAAGAACATCACGACTCATTGATGATATAAGATTTTGAGTTAATTTTTCTCCAACTTTCACGCCCATATCTTTCAAAACTTTTGTCGCACCGTCGCCCAGTAAGGCACAATAGACAAACGTTTTAACTTGATCAGATGAGGTATCTAAGCCACATAAATGAGCAATGGTGGCCACCATTCTAAGTTGATTATATAGCAAAAACGCGATCCCAAAAGGGAGTGTTATTGGAAGCGTAATCTTTCCCCCAAAGCCTGAAGCAAAACCAGCGGAAGAAGCCTTCGTTGTTTGCCATCTGATAAGAGAATTTATCGATTTTTCTATATTGCCATTTTCTTTTTTTATGTATTCATTCCCCAATTCCTCAACAGAAGGAGCTCCGGGGAGACCATCTATAGCATTATCGTATAGAGAATCAAGAATTTTTATAATAGAATCTTTATTGATCTTCAAGATGATCCCCCTTCAGTGAAGGAATAAAGGCGGCGGCTGGCAGCCTACCACGATTTTTAGGATCAATCAACGGATCAAAAAGATATGTCGGGACGATGGAACCGACTGGCCTTAGAGATCCGAATGGGCATAAAATTATCGTAAAAAGGGAGGGCTGATTATGGAGGCCATGGAAAGAAATGAATCAATCAAAGAACGCAATGACAGCATGGTGAAATGGGAAAGACTTCGATCAGAGGCCAGAGAGATATCCGAAGACTTGGCGGCTTTCTCTTATCTCGCCTCGATAGCCTTGGTTTATGAAGATTGGAAAGAGAAAGGAAGGTTCGTCAGAATTAAAATGCAGGAAACTAAGGATATCCTCATATCGATGGAGGAGGTATTACTAGAAATCGAGAGAAAATGCAAGAATATGTACCCCGAAGCATACACCGACCAAGAGCAAGTTCGTCGCCTTTCAAGGAGTCACGTTCCACTTCATGTGAAATTAGAAGGAATCGAATTAGAGGGTTTAAGCCTATTTCAAGAAATCGAAAAATCCAATGTCGAAGTGGGAGATAAGGAAAAATGGAGAAAATTGGTTGAATACCTAAAAAGATACTCTTGGAGGTTTTCGTTAAAGATCAAGAATTAC
>JAPONP010000194.1 GCA_026713835.1 Bacteriovoracales bacterium | reverse complement strand
TTAGAATTATTGAGGTTTGAGTCAAATCGAAATAATGCTGCGCAAAAAATGGAGCGGGCAATGAGACTCGAACCCACAACCCCCAGCTTGGAAGGCTGGTGCTCTACCAATTGAGCTATGCCCGCTTATGAAATCTATTCGTTTTTATCCCCAATATCTCGTCATCTTTTTATTCGATCCGATTGCTATGGATATGCGACACTCAGTATATACATGGGAAGTTATCTCTTGTCTATGCTCTGGAGAGGGGATTTTCCCGTGGTCAAATATTTTGTTGAAAGTAATGGGCCAAGAAGTCCTTAAATTCTAGATCATCGGATTTTTCGATCTCTTCTTGCCTTTTGAGGGATTGTCGGGTCACTTGTGCCAAATGGGCATCTTTTTCGGTGGGGAGTGGTTTTGATCGCAAAAGATCGGAAATTTCCGCCGATCTTCTTAACGTATGTTGAAAAAATGTTTCATTGTTGTCTTGCATATCGCATTCTAGTTTGGCTGAGTAGAGAAGGTTGGGATCGGTGAGGCCTTTTTCAAAGGTGCTTATGGCCTTGGAATAGTCATAGGTGCCATCCAAGGCGTGCGCAATTTTAAAGAGGTCTTGGAACAACTCCTTGCCCCAGTCAAGAAGTGCTACCTTCTCTCCAGAGCGAAAAAGAACGATGTCGGGTGTCCTTCCGTGACGAGCGACGAGTTCTTGATTTTTGCGATATTCATTTGTGGCTTCAAGGTCAAATTTTTCGGCATCGCTTAGAAGGCAAAAGAGTAAGAAAACATCTAAGAAAAGGATTTGATCTAAGTTGATTCCAATTAGGGAAAAAGGATTGACATCTAATGACCGAATCTCAATGTATTCGACCCCTCTTTCGGCTAATGCATTTGTAGGAGATTCTCCAGAAAGAGTTTTTCTTTTTGGGCGAACTCCGGAATAGTATTCATTTTCTAGCTGAAGGATATTATCATTTAACTGCTTATATTCATTGTTTTCTATGATGCCGATTTTTTCCCAATCTTTGCTCTTGGAATGGATTATTTGGCGTAGATCTCTAATATAAGATTCCAATGAATTATAAGAGATATTGATATGGAATTGTTCTGCATTTGTGTAACCGAGATGACTCAGGCGAAGGGAAGTGGCCCCTTGATATGAGAGGGTTCCTCTCTCATCAAATTTTATCAAATTATATTTTTTGGACGTTTTATGGAGGAATGATCGGCAAATACTTGGTGATGAGCCCATCATATAGGGTATAAGCCAGGAGTATTTATGGATATTCCTAATAGCAGTCATATATTTTTTTGATTTATAGTCTTGAAATCCTCCTTGAAATGAATCCTTTTGGCGAAGTTTTTCAAAACATTCATCGGAAAGAGAGAAGTTGAAATGGACTCCTGAAATGGTTTGCATTGAAGAGCCGTAGCGATGAAAGAGGCCTTTTCTGTAGATGGTTTTCATCTTACCTATATTAGATGTTCCGTAATAAGCGATAGGGATTTCACTATCTTTTCTTAGCAAGCAGGGCATACTATTATTCCAAAGAATTTCATCGCCGATATTTTTCAGGGTAAAAAGGTGAAGCTCTTGGAGAAAATCTAAAAGTTCTTGAGGATCCTGAAGTGTAGGAGTAATAAATTCAAGCAACGCTTCTGAATAATCTGTCGTAATATAGGGATGAGTGAGGGCAGAGCCAATGGCCTTACTATGAAGAGTGTCCGCAATGTCTCCTTTGGGTGTAACTCTAAGACATTCTCTTTCGAGACCTCTTCGAATAGATGATGCCAATTCTAGTTTATGTAAGTCGTTCATAGGGCATATAAGGAGGAACTAGTTTTTTGAAGACTATTGATTATTAAAATAATCTCCTTCATCAAATAAATCATTTTCGATATCTTGAATAGGGGATGTATTTTCTTCTTTAGAGCCGGGTTCAGTGCCGATGACAAAAGTTTCCATAATCGTTTTTATATCCGAAGGCTTTGCAAGTTGCCCCGTTTCTTTGTTTACTCTAACATTGATGATTCCATTTGGAGTTTTAAAATCCTGTTCGCCATATCTTTTAAGATAATTGGCCATATACCTTTTCCAGATGGGTAGTGCCGCTTTGGCACCTGTTTCACCCCATCCTAGGGTTTTATTGTCATCGAACCCTGTCCAAACACCTAGGACGAGATTGGAGGAAAAGCCTAAAAAAAGAGCATCAGCATAATTATTTGTCGTACCTGTTTTGCCTCCGATAAAAGCACTGATATGTTTTGCACTTGCACCTGTACCATTTTGAATAACTCCTCGAAGTATATTTGTCATGATGAAAGCCAATCTTTCATCATAAACATTTTTGTCGTTGAGATTAACAAGAAATTGATTGATTTCTTGGTCTGAATCTTTATCATCTACCTTTCGGATATTTTTTGAATCAATCTTGTCATTTTTTTCTTTATTGGAATAGCCGCTACGGCTTTCTCCCTCCGCTCCTTCTTCCCCTTCCTCTTCTTTCAATTTTTTAGAGTCTTTATAGGGTTCAAAGTCTTCTGTCGAATATTCTGTTTCAAATCGATCTGAAATGCTGATAATGGTTTTTGGCGTGACCCTCATACCGCCGTTAGGAAATATAGCGTAGGTACTTGTAATATCCATCAATGTCATTTCAGTCGATCCGAGGGCCAATGATAAATCTGGTTTCAATCTTGCTTTTATACCTATTCTTTTTGTAAAGTCTATAATTTTTTGGACTCCAACTTTTGAGGCAAGCTTTATCGTTGGGATATTTCTACTCGTTTCAAGGGCACGTCTAAAGGTGATTGGACCTTTAAATGTGCCATCATAATTTCTTGGTTTCCAACTAATCCCTTCACTAACTCCACCGAGAGATTCGGGGGAGTCGATGAGGATATCATTTGCTTTAAATCCGTTTTCTAAAGCAACGGCATATAATATCGGTTTAAATGAAGATCCCGGCTGTCTAAAGGATTGAATGGCCCTATTAAATTGAGAGATTGAAAAATCCTTTCCTCCTACAAGACTTAAAACTTCACCGGTCTTTGGGTGAATGGCTACGAGTGCTCCTTCAACATCACTTTCTTGATCTAGTGCAAGTTTTAGAAATTTTTGTGACTTGTACTGCTTAATAGTCTCTTTCCGAGTTAACGCTTTTTTAGAGGATGGATTCATCGTGTTGTAAATTGAAGTTTCTTTTTCTAAAACTTTTACCAAAATAATGTCACCTCTTTTTAGAATGGAGTTGGGATAGGTGACAGGAGGGATATAATTTCTATCGGTCGAAATCAGTCGAGCTTTGGCCCATTGGAACTCTTTATGGGGGATGATTCCTTTGACCCCACCGATTGAAACGTAAATAGATCTATGGACGTTATCTGTATGCAAGACGATTGCTTCGTACACTTCGCTTTCATTTATAAAATTTATGAAAGGGTCTTCGTCGGGATTAAGGTTCCCCGGATAGATTTTGTAGGAAGGCTTTAACTTTAAAATGCTTTGGTCATATTCTTCTATTTTTTGCAACGTGTCTTCATTGAGAATATGTTCATATTTTACAAGAACATCATGAGATGAGTTGAAAAGAAAAAATTTGGAATTTTCCCGGTATATTTTTTCTCTTTGTTCTAGAAAGAATTTTTTAATATCTTCATCTCTGTTGATATGTCTAAGAGGGCCCTTGTAACCTTGTCTTTTATCAATTGCTTTGACTCCTTCCTTCACATATTTCTCAGCATTTTCCTGAAGTCCTAGGTCGATCGTGGTAAAAATTTTAAAGCCATTTTTTCCAAAATTTTCCCTTCCAACTTTGTTTTCAACCGTTTGTCTTATCCATTCGGTGAAATAGCCACCTTTAAGAGAGGATGACTTTTTAGTTTGAATTTTTATAACTTCGTTTTTGGCACTTTGAAATGTTTCTTCATCAATCTTACCCGTATCTAATAAACGTCTGAGAACATATCCTTGTCTTAGTTTTGCATATTCGGGATTGACATAAGGAGAGTAGCGTCCGGGAGCAACCAAAAGCCCTGCAATGAGGGCACATTCGGCAACGGTGGATTCATTTAATTCTTTTCCAAAGTATCCTCTAAAGGCTGCCGTAACGCCATAAAAGCCTCCACCCAGATACACCTTATTAAGATAGAGATAGAGGATCTCATCTTTTGTAAATTTTTTTTCCAACTTTACCGCCAACAGCATATCTCGAATTTTTCTAATAATGGATCGTTCGCCGGAAAGGTACAATTGTTTTGCAACTTGTTGGGTAATAGTCGAGCCTCCTTGAACCACTTTAAAGGCTTTGATATTGGCCCAGAATGCTCTTAGTATTCCCCAATAATCGATTCCGTTGTGGGAGTAAAAGTTTTTATCTTCTGCCACGAGAAAAGAATCAATGACTTTTTGTGGTATCTCCGAAATAGGTGTGATGTCTCTCTTTTCTGATCCAAACTCTAAAATAAGTTTTCCATCTCGGGATAAAATTTGGGAGGGGATTGGGGGGTTAAAATCTGCTATTTCGGTAACTTCAGGGAGTGAGAGAGCGAGAATTCCAAAAAGGAGGGCAACAAAAAAAACTCCAAAAAGTAAAATATTTAAGAAAAAAGAAAAGAGGTTGATAGAGGGTTTTCGAGATATCATTCTTTTTAGCTCTTTTTTTCCATTTAATTTGGTTAGTCTTATTATAACCCTTTTTAGGAGAGACTCCTATTTTTTAAGGCAAAGATTCCATAAGGGATAAGGGGAGGATGGTTTAATCGAAATTCTCTTCTTTAAGCGAATCTGTAAGTTTTTTAATTTTTTTCTCAGCTAGGCCAAGAATTGATTTGCACTCTTTATAAAGCTGTGCCCCCTTTTCGAAATTTTTTATATTTTCGTCAAGGTCAAACTCATTCTTTTCCAAAAGATTGATAATTTTCTCCAGTTCTGCAAGCTTTTGTTCTAAATTTTTTGTTTTCTGTGCCATATTCCATTTTCCTGTGGGGGCTTCTCGACGCGGAGCGCCATTTCCATTGGTTTGGGCCTTCTTCATTTCTTCAATTCCTATCTCCAATTCCTATTTTTGATCTGCGTGGAGAAAGGAGCGAGATGACCTAAACAAAAAATCCAAGCCCTTTTCTATTAGTAGAAATTGGGGGCATCAAACAGCACTTGTCTTTCTAGAGAAGCCATCACCTTGATAACTTTAGCGTAATAAAAATGGAATGGCCACTGATTGCTCTTGTAGGAATCTTAAAAAGTTTTTACAAAGTCATATTTTGCCTAGCGTATAATTTTTAGCTTTTGAGTTGCTATAGTAGGCTTGAGGTAAGAGATGGGGATTTATTTAGAAGGAGGCAGTGATGCCGAGGAAATGCCGGAGACTTTTTTGAAAGATATATGGATACCACTATCTGCCGCAATCGCTCAGCAAAATAAGGTTGATGTCATTGCCAATAATGTGGCCAATGCCAATACTTCCGGTTTCAAGAAGGATCGATTGGTTTTCAAAGAGTATTTGACGGTATTTGAAAAAGGATTGGAAGGGATAGATCTTCCAAGGAAGGAGTGGGCCCCTGAAGATTTTTATCGTTCTCAGGGCGGAGAAAAGGCCTATGTAAAGGTTGCAGCGAGTTTTACTTCATTTGAACAGGGAGCATTGAAGGCAACCGAAAACCCTTTAGATATTGGGATCAATGGTAAGGGCTTTATTAAAGTGCTATCTCCTAGAGGAGTCCGTTATACAAGATCGGGTCATTTGTCCCTTTCGAGTAATGGGCTTCTCGTTAATGATAAAGGCTTTCCCGTCTTAGGTATTCCGGTTGGAAAAAATTTGAAATTAAAAGAAGAAGGCGAAGTCGAAACTCTTTTCCCTAAAGAAAAGATAATTAGTTTAAAACCCGGTAAAGTGGTGATCAACCTCCAAGGAGATATTTTTGTTAATGGTGATCCCGTAGCTAGGATTTCAGTCGCCGAGTTTAAAGATATCAATTCTTTGAGAAAAGAAGGCCGATCTCTTTTTATCAATCGAGATCGCGATAATATCATAATTGGTAAAATAGGCTCTACGATTCATCAGGGATTTATTGAGGATTCTAATGTTAATGCCGTAGAGGAGATGTCAGAGCTTATCAAGGCCAATAGGCATTTTGAATCAATTCAAAGAGCAGTTAAAAACTATAGCAACATTTCTGAAAAAGCTGTGAACGAAATTCTAAAATTTTAAATTTGGTCTAAATAGATTTGACCAAGAATCGATGAAAAGAGAGTTATGTTAAGAGCAATTCATACTTCGGCAACGGGAATGGCGGCTCAAGAGGCCAATGTTAATAACATTTCAAATAATATCGCAAATATCAATACGGTTGGGTTTAAAAAATCAAGGGTGGAATTTGATGATCTCATGTATGAAACACTAACAGAATCCGGAGCCAGGTCTGATGCCGATACAAGGTATAATATAGGCACACAAATTGGCTCAGGTGCCAAAGTTTCTGCTACTCGAAGGATTCATTCTTCGGGAAGTTTCCAAAAGACAGAGCGACCGTATGATTTAATGATTGATGGAGATGGCTTTTTTGGAGTTATTTTACCCAGTGGTGAATTGAGATTTACAAGAGATGGATCTTTTAATGTCGATAATCAGGGAGCATTAGTTACGAGAAAAGGCTACAAGATTTTTCCCGGTATGACGATTCCTTCCGGAGCGGTCAGTATCAATATCAATTCTAATGGGCTTGTTGAGGTCTATGAAAAAGGAAATTCTAAGCCTCAAGAAGTTGCCACTATTCCTATTTTTAACTTTACAAATCCTGTTGGATTAAAAAATATGGGAGGAAACATTTTGGCAGGAACCCCATCTAGTGGAGAGGCGATTCAGCAGGTTCCTGGAGAGAATAAGGCCGGAAGCATCGTTCAGGGAGCTTTGGAAGCATCGAATGTCTCCATGATGAATGAAATGACAAATCTTATTCGGGCCCAAAGGGCTTATGAAATGAATTCAAAGGTAATGAATGTCGCAGATCAAATGTTGCAAACAGTAAATAATATAAAGTGATAGTTTTAATGGCCCTGTTAATGAAAAAAAAATTATTTACAATTTTTATATCATTTTTTCTTTTAAGCGATATCTATGCAAAGATTCATTTGGAAAAAGAAAATGAAGGAATTCATTGTTTTATTGAGACATTTCCAAATGTTCTTTTTTTACAAGAGCCCAAAAAGAAGGAGCATTTCAAGGGTCTTGTTTTAAAATCAAATTGTCCTGAAAGAGACTTAAATACTTTTTGGCATATTGCCTGGAAGGTCGATGGTAAAATTTCTTCTCATCATCTCAATAGATTGATTAGAGAGGAAGGCCATAAAGTTAGGTTCGAGTTAAGGCCCAATAATATCAAAATTTTTCATCTCGATAAAATTGTTCTACAGAGAATTATAAGAAGAAAAGATTTTAAAGTAAAAAAAATAGGTTCTTTTGGATCTATTCGAGCAATAGGATTAAGAGATTTTTCAGACTTAAAATTTGAGTGTCATGCTTGTCATACAACAGGGCTAAAAAATTTAAACATCAATTATATTGCGCCGGAGAGCGATTATCAGAAAAATATATGGGTGACTTTAAAATTATCTCAGTTAAAAAAGGTTGCAGTAGCTTCTTCAGATATTCATCCATTTTCTGAAATAAATCTTCAAGATGTTGTTGAGATCATGCCGGTTGATTTGGAAGTTAATAATTTCTATATTCAGTCAGTTTCTGACTTGAAATACTTTAAGGTTAATAAATATGTTGCGAGAAATACGCCATTAAAACACTCTGACCTTATCCCAAAGATACTGGTTGGAGTCGGGAAATCGACCCATGCTATTGTCGTGAGCGGTAGATTAAAATTGAAGATGAAAGCAATTGCAAAAGAAAACGGAAAATATGGAGAATTTATTGCTCTTTATAATCCCGATAGCAAAAAACAGATTAGAGGGCGTGTTATTGATTTTAACAAGGTTCAAGTCGATATATGATGAAAAGAAACGAAGTTATAGTGCAAGGAATCGTTGTAAAAAAAGAATTTTCAATTGAATTGAAAAGATACTATAGTAGTTATTTTCTTGTTTTTTTAATCATATCTTTTTTGTTTTCATGTTCTTCACAAGAAAGAATGTGGAGGAAGAGATTGGAGATGCCGAGAAGAGAAAAGAATCGTGTTCATAATAAAAAGTTAGAGGGTCCATTTGATTATCTCAAGAGAGAGTCTTCTTTTGACGTTGGAATGTCAAGGGGGCTCTCAGGAAAGAAAAGCACTCGTAAATTTTATAATAAAAAAAGAAAAAAAATACACGACTTGCACGATAATAGCAATGAGGCTTCTCTTTGGTCGGGAGAAGGGAAGGAGAACTATCTTTTTTTAAGAAATACCAGTCGAAAAAGAGGAGATATCGTTATTATTGCCATCGGCCCTAAGTTGAAGGAGGAAATTGATTTACGCCTTTCCAAATCTTTTCGAAGAACAAACATCAAGAAAGCGAAAAGAAAGAAGGTCGCCTTGAATGAGAATCGTTCTTTAAAGAAAGGCTCTGAAAATAATAATACTAATGTTGATGAAAAAATTTCAACTGTAATAGTTGATGAAATTGGGAAAGATCATCTCTTGCTTAGAGGAAGGAAGCAAATTCCTTATAAAAGAGGAGATGGATTGATTGAAATACAGGCCTTAATTGCAAGGAAGGATCTTGGTAATATGAGTGCAATTCATTCCAATAAAATTTTGGAATCAAAAATTTTATCTTTAGGAGAAAAATGACTTTTTTTAAGGTTTTTATTCCTATAATGCTTATTTGTCATACTTACGGAGCAAGAATAAAAGATGTTTCCTCAGTTAAAGGGGTTAGAGAAAATCCATTGATTGGTTATGGGTTAGTTATAGGACTTAATGGAACCGGGGATGGTGGGGGAGAGGTTACTAATTTATCATTGATTCGTATGTTTCAGAATATGGGGCTTGATTTAAAAAAAGAAATAACATCTAGCAATGTTGCATCTGTCGTTGTGACAGCAAAACTACATCCGTTTGCCCGCATAGGCCAAAAAATTGATGTCACGATTTCTTCAATAGCCAGTGCTTCCTCTTTGGCAGGAGGAACCCTTTTGATTACTCCTTTAAAAGGAGGAGATGGAAAGGTTTATGCCATTGCTTCCGGATCTGTATCTCTTGGAGGACTTGATTCGGGGTCTAAGCAGGGAGCAACAGCTTTTATACCAAATGGTGCATTGGTTGAAAAAGAAGTAGTTTCTAAATTCAATAATAAAAAATCAATTCGATTGAGCCTTCATCATTCAGATTTTACGACAGCCGCGAGAATCCAAAAAATTATCAATGAGAATCTTGGGGGGAAGTTTTCTGTTGCAAGTGATGCAACGACAATAGACATAACTGTTCCCCCTCATTACTACAGAAAAATAGTTCCTCTCATCTCTATTATAGAAAACTTTGAAGTTAACCCATCAAAAAAGGCAAGAATTGTCATCAATGAGAGAACGGGAACAATCGTTGCCGGAGGCGATATCTTATTAAGAAATGTGGCCATCGGGCATGGTAATTTAAATATAGAGATTAAAAATGAAGATGGAAAACAGGGTGGTAAAAAAGAAAATTTTTATTTGATGAAAAAAAACAAAACAAATCTTAGTGATTTAGTCAAAGCTCTCAATGAATTGGGGGCAAAGCCTAATGATATCATTTCTATATTTCAGGCTTTAAAGAGCAATGGAGCTATCACGGGGGAAATAGAGATTATATGATAATAAAGAATTTAAATATTCAAAACAAAAGAAATAATGAGGCCATAAGAGAAGTTCCCAAGGCTTCTCTGGAAATTGCAAAGGGAATGGAGAAGCAGTTTAATATGTATATGATAGAGCAAATGAATAAAACTATTGGATCTTCGAGAAAAAAAAGTGTCTCATTGGAGTTTTATAAATCGATGTTGAATGGTTATTATTCGGATATAATGAGCGAAAAAAACGGTGGATTAGGGATTCAAAAAATAATTCTCAAACAGATTTATTTTGATAGAAAAGAAAACTTTGGAAAGATGTCATCAAAACATAGACGGAGATACTAATTTTATTGAGATGGGTAAAAATAAATTTTCATAAGGAGTATGGAAATGAGTAATGTTGAGCCCCGTTTTTATAGGTCACAATTTATCTCCAATACAAAATCGACAAAAAGAAGACTTGATGATTTAGGTCTTGAAAGAAATACTATTGAGAAAAAAAGAGAATTAGAATCTTTAACAAAGGGTGATGTGAAAATAGATATTGCCGGAAGAGTTAAAGATTTTTCTAGAATAAAAGAAGCCGTTGACAAGGTTCCTGACATTGATAATTCAGATAAAATTATTGATCTTAAAAATAAAATTAAAAATAATTTGTACGAGATTGATTATGACAAAGTTATAGATAAGATAATTTTATATGAATTTTAAAAATGGGAATATAAAGTGACGGACGCCAATATCACTGAGGAAAACATACGACTTGAACACCGAAATGAGAAATTATTGATAGAAATTATTAGGGCCATTTGGGAGGGGTTTTGCGATCTTCATAAGGAGCTTTATGAAAAAACAAAAGAAGAATACGAATTTCTTCTTTCAGGAGAAATAGATGCCTTAAACAATCACTTGAAAGTGAAAATGAGTATTATTGGAAAAATTAAAAATCTTGAATTAAAAAGAAAAAATGTTATTGAGAAAGTAAATGGTTTTATCAAGAGAAATGGTGGAGATTTTGAAAATAAAAAGTTTGAAAAAGAGATAAAAAATACTTCGGATTTGGTGACTTATATGAGGGATTTAAAAATTGATGATCGGATTCAAGGGGAGATTAAAAATTATAATGATAGATTGATTGGCTTGATTGGGGATATTCAAAGCCAAAATAAAAAGAATAGGGCCTTTATTAACAAAGCAATGTATAACTTGAAAAACATAAAGAAAGAAGTTTCGGGGGGAAATATGATTTCAACTTATGGGCCGGATGCCAAAGAGAAAAATCAAACTCTCTAGGGTGTCTAAGATAATAGGTATAGGTGCTTAGTGAAAGGACCAACAAATATTTTAAATATCGGCCAAAGTGGTCTGTTCTCTTCTCAGAAAAAATTGACGACAACAGCACATAATATGGCCAATGTAAATACGGAGGGTTTTAGTCGGCAGAGAGCTTCTCAACAAGCGACCGATCCATACAATTATGGAAAAATCATTTTGGGAAGTGGCACAAAAGTAGCGAGGGTAGAGAGGCTTCATGATAAGTATTTAGAAAAGAATCTAGGAAATTCTATCACAGATCATCAATTTTATAAAGAAAGAGATTTTCAATTAGAGCAGATTGAAGAAATTTTTAATGAGATTAAATCTCCGGGTTTTAATAATCTTCTTAGTAAGTTTTTTAATTCATTTCGAGAGCTTTCGATGAGGCCGGACGATAAAGCGATAAGGAGTGTAGTTCGAGAAAACGCAAAGCAATTAATCAATAATCTCAAAAACGTTAAAATAGCATTAAATAGGCTTCAGTTTAATATGGATGAAAGAATATTAAATGCAGTCTATGATATCAATTTGCTTACACATCAAATAGGTAAATTGAATGTTAAAATTGCAAACTTTGAAAGTGAAGGTGGAGAAACAGGTGATTTGAGAGATCAAAGAGATTCAAAAATAAGAGAACTCTCGAAATTTTTAAATATAAGGGTTTATGAAGATAATCATGAGAGATATAGCATCAATGCAGATGGAATAGGAAGCTTGGTGGCCGGAGGCCATGTTCAGGAATTAGTAGCACAAAAATCTTCAGATAGTGATGCCCATATTCCGGGTGGAGTTGAAATTTATTTACAAAAAAACACAACGCTTTCCCTTTCAAATAAACTATCAAAGGGGAGTCTTCGAGCTATTTTTGACAGTCGAAATAATGAATTAAAATTTATGCAAAATCATGTTGACGAATTAACCTACGGATTGGCTCGTTCAGTCAATTCGATTCACCGAATGGGGTTTGCCAATAAAGAATTTTCTAATGTGGATAATGAAATTCAAAGAGGAATTGCCTCTTCCGAGAAAGTTACGGGGATTGATTTTTTTAATTTACCGCCACAACAATATCGAGCATCTGAAACAATAGATCTTTCTGATGAGGTGAAAGAAGATTTGAAAAATATCGTGTCGGCGTGGGAACCAAACTCTCCCGGAGATAACCGCATTGCCATTGCCATCGCCAATCTTCAAAATGAGAAAATGTTTGATGAAAATACATCAAACATTCAAGATTTTTATTTAAAAGCGATTGGAAGAATTGGAGTCAAGGCGAAAGCAGCTAGAGTTAATAATGAACATTCCTTTGGAATTTTATCTCAAAATAAGGCCCTGAAGGAACGAGTGTCGGGAGTTTCTCTTGATGAGGAAACGGCCAATATGATTCGTTTTCAGCACGCTTTTGATGCATCTGCAAGAGTTATGAGTGTGGCAGACGAAATGTTTAAAACTGTTCTGGGTATTAAAAAGCTTTAAATCGGGTAGATGAGAATGGATTATGACGAGAATCTCTGAAAATAGTAAAAACGAATTTCTCAATCGCAGCATGACTCGCGCTCAAAAGAAATTGGGGGATCTTCAAATTAAAGGGGCCTCTTTAAAAAAAATGATTCGACCTTCGGATAATCCTTTTGGAAGTGTTGATTTACTTGAGTTGCGATCAAACCTTACCGATAACGAGCAATTCGCGAGGAATTTGAATTATGCCAAGCATTACTTTGGATTAACTGAAATAGTGCTTACGGATCTTACCGATATTTTAATTCGGGCAAAAGAACTGGCCGTGGCTCAAGCCTCTGATACCTACGGAGCAGACGAAAGAAAGAATGTGGCAAAAGAAGTCGATCAACTTTATAAACAATTGGTCACACTTTCTAATAAAAAAATAGGGGATAGATATCTCTTTGCAGGCTATGCGACTCATCAAAGACCTTTTGATAATGATGGAAGGTATTGGGGAGATAACGGACGTACTTTTATTGAAATTAAAAAGGACTTTTTTATCCCGATCAATCTGACGGGAGAGGAAATTTTTTTTAAAGAAAATATAATGAAGACATTGGAGAAGGGGCAATCAACGGGTAGGCTTCCGGCCACTTTCGACAAGGAGGATGGCCCCGGTAATATGGATCGCCCCGGAGACCTTTTTGAGCTTTTGAGAGGCTTAAGAGACGCCTTGGAAAACGGGGAATCGAAAGGTGTTCGCACTTTTTTAGATGGGCTCGATTTGGCTGCATCTCATCTCATCGCTTTAAGGGCCCAATTGGGAGCCGTTCACCATTCCATGGCCATGATAGAGGGGGAAATCGGAGATGAGAATGTGGCTAAGATGGCCCACAAAAGCAAAATTGAAGATGCAGATATGCTTCGCTTATTTAGCGAGCTGGAAAAACAAAACCATATTCTTGAAGCGACCTATAAGAGTGGACTTTCCCTGGTTGATAAGGCCCTTCTCGATTTTCTTTAAAAGATGTTTTAAGTGGGCCTCTTCCTTCGATAGTTGCGCCGCAAAAACGGCTATTGAGACGCCTTGCGCCTACGGCTTTTTCGCACTTTTAGCTTGATTTTCTTTTTGCAAAATGCTAAATAGATGAACCCTCAGGGTGAAGGCCTATCATAACCACGGATTATTAGTTGAGGATTAACTATGTTGGTTTTAACGAGGAAGATTGGGGAAAGTATCACCATCGACGGTCATATTAAGATTGTTGTGGTGCAAGTGAAGGGAAAGCAGGTCAGGTTGGGCATTAAGGCCCCCAAAGAGACCAAAATACACCGAGAGGAAGTTTACCAGGCCATTCAACGACAAAACTCCATGGCCACTCACTCCGATCTTGAGGATGTTCATAAGCTTTCCGAAGAGTTGGCCAAGGACGGGGAGTAAATCGGGGTCTTTGACCCACTGGTGCTATGCGCCGATTCACTGACAAAGCAAAATTCCCCCTTGCCTATCTTGCCGATAGATTGATATGATTTATTTGGTGGCTTTAAAATGGGAGGGGGAGATTGAAAGCTTCAACTACTCGTTTTGGTGATTTAGAGGTTGAGGAAAGAGATATCATTCTATTTCCGGAGGGTCCTCTGGGATTTGAGAATCTCACTCGATTTTTTATCATTGATCCGGGGGATGATACCTTCATTATGTGGATGCAGTCCCTGGACGATTCTTCAGTGGCCTTCCCCATTATCGAGACAGAGGTTTTTTGCCCCAACTATGGACTCAAACTATTACCTTCTGATTTAAGAAGTCTTGATCTTGAGAATGCAACGGTTGCCAGGATTTATAGCATTCTTACCATCCCCAAAGATGTCACTCAGATGTCGGCTAATTTAAAAGCGCCCATCGTTCTCAACCCTAGGGAAAACATGGCCAGGCAAATCGTTCTCCAGGATAGTAAGTTATCCGTTGATTATAAAGTTTATAAGGATCTTAAGGCCCATATCATTACGACGGCCAATACTCATTTGAAAAAAACCTCGAAATCACAAAAGGCACAAAAGGGGTCTCCTCCTTCTCATCCAACCCCAAAAGTCGATATTCAAAACGCCGATTAAGGGCCTATATAGGCCCTAAGTATTGTCGGTTTCCATTCCCGAAAGCTTGGCTTGCATTTTGTTGGCGGGTACGGTTTCTCCTTGGAGGGCCGCAATTTCTAAGCCTTTATGGTAAATATCCTTGGCTTCCTTTTTTTCACCGCTTTTTTCAAGGGCCTTGCCCAAGAGGAGGTAGGCCATAGAATATCGATGGTTTGATTCGAGGGCCTGGCGGGAATGTTCGATGGATCTTTGAAGATCGTCATTTTCAAAATAGATATTGGCTAGATTGTAGTGGGCAAGGGAATCGGCAGGGTCGATATTAAGAACTTGATGGTACATCTTCATTCTTTTGGTCAATTCTTCTTTTTTTTCTTTTCGGGTAAGTTCTCGATTTTTTTTCTCCTTCGCCTTTTTGGCGGCCAATTTCATTCCCAAAAGCGCTGCTTGGGCCTTATACTCTTCAGCCTTTTCAATATCTCCTATTTTCATATAAAAGAGTGAAAGGTTGGTATGGGACATAATGGAATCGGGATCGATTTTGGCCAATTTTTTCATCATATCAATGGCCTCATCATATTTTTTTTGATGGCCCAATATGACACCGAGAGCTTCATGGGCATCGGGATTTTTTGGATTTAATTGAATGGCCCGCTCCAGGAGCCGAGTGGCCGTCTTGGGGTCATTTTTTTTGTGATACAACTGACTGGCTTCTAAAAATAAATGCTGAGATAACTCACGGTCATTCATCCAGCCAATAGTGGGAAATTTGACCAATACCCCTTGAAAAGACATTCCAGAAATGTCAAATGATAGCTTTTGACCGAGAATACGATAGGGTCTTTTAAGTTTACAGTAGATGATATCTTCCTCAATCAAATAATCGATAACATTTCCAATCTTTTGGCCTGAAACGAAGATATCGGAGCCTTCAATTGAGGTTTCTTTTAGGCATTGGGATAAATGAGCATCCACTTTGACTAGGCAGGGAAAGTGAAGGGCCCCTCGTCCACTATTTATTTTTGATGGTGTTTCTTGCCCAAAAAAACAGCCCTTTTCGTAGGATATTCCGTAGAGATTAAGAGGAGTTTCGTTAATAAAATCTGTTTTTTGGACACTTTTTCCCCAAATGGGAAAACCGGAATAGACGGCCTCTTTTTTTAAGCTTTCTAAGGGGTAAATAGGGGCCTTTATATTCTTTTCATTTTCATCAACGATATGACCTTGATGGCCTAGAAGGTGGATTGGAATATGTTCACGAGAGGGCATAATATCAGCACCGATTTGGGTCACAAATTCGCCTGATCGAAATATTTCCAATTGGACATCCTCGGCTATGATATATCGATTCAATTCTTTTGAGAGTTCTTGGGCCCAGTGGTCTTTGATAAAAATATAGAAGTCGGAATCAAATCGAGCGAGGGAAAAAAAGTTTTGAATTTTTCCCTTTATGGTTAAACGACAATTCATTTGGGCCTTACCGGAGGTCAGTTTTGAGACATCATTAGAAAGTTGTCCTTGGAGAAATTTTTCTGCATCTTTTCCAAAGATTCGGACGAGAGAATGACCTTTAATGAGACAGAAGAGGGAGCCATATTGAAGTTGGTAAAGAGTATCTTGAAAATTTATCTTATTCATTTCTTATTGAAAGAAACCATCAGACAGAAAAAGATTCGCCACATCCACAAGTATTGGTTGCATTTGGATTTTGAAAGATAAATCCCTTTCCATTGAGCCCGTCTTGGAAATCTAGGGTTGTATCTTTTAGATAAATGGCCGATTTGGGGTCTATAAAAACCTTAGCGACTTCAATTTCAATAATATTGTCATGATCTTTTAAGAGGTCAAAATCGATATGATAGGAAAGCCCACTGCATCCCCCTCCCACGACACCGATCCTAACTCCATGGTCTTTGCCCAGAGAAGATGTGTTGACGATCTCAATGAGCTTTTTTTGTGCCTTATCCGTAATGGCAATGATGGGTTCGAAGTCCTGTGTCTCTTGCATCTTCACACTCTATCACTGAATAAAAGACTTGAAAACAGCTTGTATTTAGTGGGGGATACGTCTTAAATCTCTTTATTTTCAGATATTTGCATGGGTTTGTATGGGTTTTAGAGTTGGAGAAGATCCCCTTGCCTACGCAAGGGGACGGCTTCTATAAGTTTTAAAAGGAGCGATCTAGGTTAATAGTCTGAGGGCCGTATTCGGTGCTGCATTCGCTTGGGCCAAGACTGAAATGCCTGAGTTGCTTAGAATGCTATTTTTGGCCAACTCGGTTGTTTCATGGGCCAAGTCCGCATCTCGAATTTGAGAATTGGCCTCAGCAAGGTTTTCTTGGCTAACCTGAAGGTTTCTCACAGTACTTTGTAATCTACTTTGAAGGGCACCAAGATCGGCACGATTTCCATTGATATTATCAATAGCTTCATCGAGAGTGACGAGGTTGTCCAGGGCATCTTCTTTGGATTTGATATTAAGCCCTTCAAGCCCAAGGGTTGCCGTCCTTACATCCGACTTTGTGGCACTGTAGGAAAGACGACTTAGTTCGATGTCAGAATCAATTCCAATGTGAAAATCTGCCTTTCCACCTTGTCCATTGAGAAGTTTTCTTCCGTTAAAATCGGTTGATTGGGCAATACGGTTGACTTCTTCAATAAGCTGTTGGAATTCTTTGTCTGAAAATGACCTTCCAACATCTCCTATGGTGTCAGAAGATGCCTGAATGGAAAGTTCTCTTAGACGAATCAAAATGTTGGAAAGCTCATTAAGTGCGCCTTCAGCCGTTTGAACAAGTGCAATACCGTCATTGGCATTTCGAGTCGCTTGACTGGTTGAACGGATGACCGCTCTCATTCTTTCTGAAATGGCCAATCCGGCAGCATCATCTGACGCACGGGTGATTCTCGTTCCTGAAGCAAGTTTTTGCAAGGTCTTGTCTTGCTTCGTTTTCACTTGACTTAGATTTCTTTGAGCGAGAAGAGAACTGAAATTAGTTGCAATTCTTAAACTCATAAAAGCCTCCTTAGAAAGGGACTTCCATGTACATTTAAAATAAACAACCTTGTCTATTTTTTTGATCGGTGAAATCGATCTTGATAATAACTTCAACGAAGCATCGGAAGTGAAAAGGATTCCTTAACAGGTTTTTTTAATAGTTTCTTTAAAATTTTTTGTAATAAAAAGAAATAATTCCCGAAGGTAATACTCGGGTATCGGGAAAAATTTTATTTAATATATTGCAGACGGATTTTATCAATTATAGAAGTTGTTGAACGATCTTCTACGAAATGGAGACTTTCGACTCGCCCCCCATTTTTAAGTACGATATCATGGCCCACAATATCTTCAACTTTCCAGTCGCCTCCTTTTACAAGAATATCGGGTTTGATTTTTTTTATAAGCTCATAAGGAGTTTCTTCGTCAAATATAATAACTTGATCGACGGGCTTTAAATTTTCTAAAACAAACTTTCTGTCACTTTGATTATTGATAGGACGTGTATTCCCTTTGATTTTTTTTACACTTGTATCGGAGTTTAGGCCGACGATAAGATAATGGCCTTTACTTTTTGCTTCTTTCAAGTAGGAAATATGCCCGGAATGAATGAGATCAAAGCATCCGTTGGTAAAAACTATACCTTGAGTCTTTTCATTCATCGTCTATAGATTGAGAATATCTATTTTGTTGGTTGTTTTGTGCGATTGGTGCTTTCGATGTTCTTATGAAGGCTTGGGTTTCGGATAAATCTTCTTTGAGATTATAAACGCAGGATAAACCTAGAAATAGGGGGTCAAAAAAGCTCAAAAAACTTCTAAAGAAAATTTGGATAATATCGGCTTTTTTTCCTGAAGAGTGAAAAACTTTGATTTTCATCAAGGATTTTCCTATAGAAGAGGATTTTGTACTATCCATAAAAGTAAAGTAAAAGAAGTACTTGATAATGAAAATGGCTCCAAGATGGAAATGAAAATTTTTAAAAACGGTTGGCCAAAATAACTCTTTCATTTTCATATCGAGAGCGAAAGGTATAGGAATAAAAATCAATGCGATCACCGATACGATCACTCCAATATCGATAAGGTAGGCCAAGAGGCGAGATCCAAGGGGAGCTTTTTTCAAAAAGTTATTATTGGATTCTTCTCTTTGGGTATCAGGTCTTGATATTTTGACTTGAGATTTTATCTGTGTCTGTGTTTGAGGAGCTTCTGTCATCTTCGGAATGGGATGAGGGGCGCGATCATCATAAAACGGGGCCAATTCTCCACGGGATGGGGCCATGGAGGCCATTATTTTTAGCGGTTTCGCCTTTTTGGCCTGATATTGCCTTTGAAGGGCCTTTCTTTTGATAAGCTCTTCTTTTTTTTCATCGAGTTTTTCAAAACCTAGGCCCGAGGTCAGTGGCCTGAAGTGAAATTCAGCCCTATCCTCTTCAAGAAGTGCCAAAAAATCCCTGTTTTTATTAGGGCCCGTGATGGGGGGGGTCTTATTTGAGTCTGTCGTTTCCACCTCGTACCTCCTTTCTAGCGTCTCATAAAAGGGGGGGCATCGCAATATTTGGAGATTGTCTTTGTTGAAGTTTTTGCCAGATGTACGAGTCGTTACAATTTGACTAGATGCATTTGAACGGAGGATTGGGGGAAAGGCTTATATGGGAAAAAATCCAGCCCAATGCGGTGGGAATGGCCGTTGTGGTTTTGAGTATATAGGAGGGAAGATTGACAAAGAAGAGTTGGGGACATTGGGCAAGGGCCTTTTCTTCTCGTTCACTTAGGCCTCCTTCAGGGCCTATGACAATAAGATTTCGGTAAGTGGGGTTTTTCACCAAATTCATTGAATTTTCTTTTTGGATGGTATCAGATCGCTTGAGACTAAAGCAAAAAATATGGTCATACGGGGATAAATCTATTTTTTCCCATACCGTCGTTTCAAAAACTTTAGGGAAAAAATAGGCATTGGATTGTTTCAGCGAGGAAATAAAGATTTTTTCCAAGCGCTCTTTTTTAATAAAATTTTTTTGCGAGAAATCTGTTTTTAAAGGTATCAATTGATTCACCCCAAGTTCCACGGCTATTTTAAGGGAGAGGTCAAAATCTGTTTTTTTGGGAACTCCCAAGGCCAAATCGGTGAGATGGGGGCGATTTTTTTGTTCTTTAGATTGAAGACGAATGGAAACACTTTGATGAGTTATGGATTCGATAATCCCTCGACCGAAAAGTCCTTGGCCATCAAATAAAAAGATCGTTTTATCTTTTTTAATTCTGATGACATGAGAGAGGTGATGGGTTTGGTCGGCATCCAAGGTGATAACATCTTCAATATCAAAATCTGCCAAGTTAAAAATGTATTCTGCTCTCATTTTTTTGTAGAGCGAAAATTTAATCGACCCCCTTTACGAGTCTCTTCTGAGGTAACTTGGCGAATCAAACTCATCTTCTTTGAAGTTGTTGATGAACCCAAGTCGTTCGGCAATGGATTGTGCTCGACTATGGGAAGGGGCTTCATGAGTCTTTTCATCTTCTAGGTCATAGGATTTATTCTCATAATCCGTACTTTGGTTCGGGTCTTCTGTTTTTAAAGTGCGCTTGGTTGAAGATTCTTGTATTTTGAGGGCCAATATACTCTGATCTGAATCTGGATTGACAGGGGGCTTGATCTCATCTTCTTTTGGTCTTGGGGGATCATATTCAGCTTTCGGTTCGGATAGAGAGGGTTGAGACAGGGCCCCGGTGACTTTATCTTCGACTTTTGGGGAGAGGGTTTTCCCTTTTTCATCTCCGGCAAGACCCGTTGCAATGACCGTAATTTTAACGGCATCTTTTAAGGCTTCATCGATAACGGTACCAAAAATGATTTCGGCATCTTCATCGGCTGCTTCCATGATAAGAGTCATCGCTTCATTGGCTTCGTGAGTTGTTAAAGATTTGTCACCGGAGATATTGACGATGATTCCGGTTGCTCCATCAATCGTGATATCTTCAAGTAGTGGTGAGCTAATGGCTTCATTGGCCGCTTTAATGGCCCGTTCAGGCTCAGTGGAAATACCCGTTCCCATTAAAGCGATACCCTTATTGGCCATGACTGTACTGACATCTGCAAAATCGGCATTGATAAGCCCTGTGTTGTTAATCAAGTCAGATATCCCTTGAACAGCATTGAGAAGAACTTCATCAGCTTTTTTAAAGGTTTCAATGAGAGAGAGATTTTCACCCGCCAACTGAAGAAGTTTTTGATTTGGAATCGTGATGAGAGAGTCCACGGATTCATGGAGATCATCAATTCCAACGAGGGCTTGCCTCATTCTCTTTTTCCCTTCAAAGGAAAAGGGCTTTGTCACAACCCCAACTGTTAAGGCTCCGAGTTCTTTGGCCAACTTAGCGATGACCGGTGCGGCTCCCGTTCCCGTTCCACCACCCATTCCTGCGGTGACAAAAACCATATCAGCACCTTCGATAGCTTCACTTAATTTTTCGTATTCATCAAGAGCTGCTTTTCGACCTATTTCCGGGTTGGCCCCTGCCCCAAGCCCTTTTGTTATTTCTGTCCCTAATTGAATTTTTGTTGGAGCAAGGGAAACATTGAGAGCTTGAGCGTCGGTATTCGTTACAATATATTCAATGCCGCTAAGACCGGCCCGAATCATTGTGTTGACAGCATTACAACCACCTCCACCAATACCAATAACTCTTATTTTTGCACTTACCATATTTTCATTTTCTGACATTTCAAACATTTTTGTACTCCTCGTTGATACATAATAGATTAAAAAATATCTCGAAATACATTTTTAATTGAATCTCCGAGACGACCTATAATATTTAAATGTTGAGAACTCTTGGGAATTGGATTTTCCATCGCACGATGGGCATCTATGAGTAACCCTAATACTGTAGAAAATTGAGGGTTTTGCATGATATTTGTCATCCCATCAAATGGGATAGGGATTCCTTTCCTTGATGGTTTTTCCAAAATGTATTCTGCAAGTTCCGGCATCCCGGTCGTCAGGCTTCCTCCACCGGTTAGAATAAACCCGCCATGGATTTCATTTTTAAGTCCTTTTTTGGCGATGATATCGGCAATAATTTTAAAAAGTTCTTCTCCCCTTGCTCCTAAAACTTTTGTAACTTGGGAGAGACTGACCTTTTGAGGTTTGGTTCCGCTTAACCCTTGAACTGCGATATGGGCCGATTGATCTAATTTTTCAGGTAGGACACTTCCATGATTTATTTTGACTCTTTCAGCTTCAGTGTGAGGGATTCGGAGGGCCACGGCTAGATCATTTGTAAAGTGATTCCCTCCCACCGGAATGATATGGGAGTGGATTAAAGCCCCATCTTTCCAAATGGCAAGATCTGTTGTTCCTCCACCGATATCGATAAGGGCAACACCCAATTCTTTTTCTTCACTATTTAAAACTGCCTCTGATGAGGCGATCGGTTGAAGGATAATATTTTCTACCATAATACCTGTATGCTCTACACATTTGATTAGGTTTTGAATTAAAGGAATAGCGCCTGTAACGATATGGACATGGGCCTCCAGTCTGATTCCACACATGCCTTCCGGGTTTTTTATGCCGGGGATATTGTCAACGCGAAATTCTCTTGGAATAACGTGAATAATTTCCCGATCACTTGGAATCACAACAGCTTTGGCCGCTTCCATAACTCGTTCAATATCATCATGAGTAATCTCTTTATTCTTGATAGCGACAACCCCTGAGCTATTAAAGCTATAGATATGATTACCTGCCAATCCTATGGTGGCCTTATTGATATCAACCCCGGCCATAAGACGGGCCTCTTCTACGGAAGCATGAATTGATTTAATCGTTTTATCGATATTAACAACGGCTCCTTTTTTTAGACCATAGCTTGGATGGGAGCCGACTCCGATAATCTCTATTTCCCCTCGAGAGTTATTTGTGGCGACAATGGTGCATACTTTTGTTGTGCCAATATCGAGGCCAACAATAATTGGTTTATTCTCCATGAGAATCCTTTCTCCTCATATAGTGCCCTTTCCTATAGGGCACTTAGGAAGCTAGGGTATAAGCTCCTATATAAAATGCTAAAATTTATCGGAGAACTTGACAACTATTTTCTTTTCATTCGTGAGGTTAATAATGGCCGGAATTTTATCTTTTTTGTCCATATAATCGATAATTTTCTTGAGTTTTTTTGATTTTTCAATCCAATTATTTTTACCAAAAAAAGCATTAGATGCTCGATTTTTTATGGAAAAGATAATAGTTAAGTCATTTTCTTCACTAATAATGACCTCAGATAAGTTTTTTCTTAGGTTTAAATCTAGTTTTTTTATCAACTTGGCCACTTTTTCTTGATTTTTTTTGTCAAGATCTCCTACAGGGAGAGCTAGAGACGGTAGGGAATTTTTTAAAATTTTTTCCGAACGAAGGAGCATTTCGTAGTTAGGGTCAAATAGTTGTCCATTATCAACAAGTATTGCATTATAAAATTTGACACCATTTCCTTTGTATATTTGAGCTTTCATAAGAGGGGTCGGACAGTCGAATGAAAGGTTTAGTAGTTTAGTTACGGGATTGTAATCGATTTTGTAGGATGAAAGGTAGTAGCGTTCTTTTAAATTATCTTCAAGGATTTTTTCCTTTATTGATTTTAATGAGGCTTCTTGTTCAAAAACTTTTACCAATTGAAGGGCCATCTCACCCACAACTCTTGAGGGACATTTCCCAAAATATGTCCGATATTTTATCTTTTTGTTAATTTTCTGAATGGAGGCATCGGCCATAAAGGGTAAAAGAAAGGATAGAATGGCGAATGTAATAAAGCAGTTCTTTTTCTTCATGAAAAAGTTTCACCTTGCTATTTTAATTTCAGTTTCAAATTTCTTTCCAAACTGTATGTAAAGTTCATCTTGAACTACTGATATGAGATCTATAAAATCTTCGGGAGAAGCTTGTCCCGTATTGATAAAGAAGTTGCCATGTAGATGATCGATTTGAATCCCCCTATAGAATAACCCTTTTAAATTAAGTATATCGATAGAATGGCCTGCTCTGCAAGTTTTTGAAATATTTTTAAATATGCAGCCACATGTTTTTTCCTTCCAGGGTTGGGTTTCGGCCCTTTTTTTAAGATAGCTATCAATTTTATTTGAAAGTCCCTTTTCTTGTCCTAAAGAGATGATATCGATGGCGTAGATAATTTCCCCTTCTTTCATAAAATGATTTTTCCGATAACTATAGCTTTTTTTAGTAATCTCTATAACTTTTGGTCCACCGTCTTTTTTTATCAAATAGACCTTCTTTATCAAAGAACTCATGTCACCGAGGTTAGTGCCGGCATTCATATAGGCGGCCCCTCCAATGGTTGCCGGGATGCCCGTCATGTATTCCCAACCTTTTAACTCAAATTTTTTGGCATGGTTGATCAGAAGCGATAAGGAAACGGATGCGGGTAGATGATAAAGGGCCCTTTTTTTTGAAAGGTATTCCTTGTCAAATGGAAGCTTGAGTTTGATGAAGAGCAAATCCGGGCGTTCACATAGTATTTGATTAGCCCCTAATCCAATAACAGTGTATCTGACCCCGGATTGATTCAGAATAGGCAAAAGATATTTTAAAGCATCGATGGATTTAATAATGAGTAAATTCCCCTTGGACTCAAGTTTGGTGGTGGAGTAGTTGGAAAGATCAATTCCTTGAAGGAGTTCAAAGTCATCACGATCATCTAAGATATGGGAAAGATTCAATGAAACTCCTTAACAAGTTCTCGAATTTTTAGGCCGATACGACCGGCGCCCATAGTTAAAAGAAGAGTTTTGGTATTGGTGTATCTTTTAATAACATTTTCCATATCGTTAAAATCGTTTAAAGCTTCGGCATTGGGGATATTGAGAGAGAGATTATAGGACGTTATTCCCGAGATGGGGGGCTCACCCGCCGGATAGATCGGGAGTAAAAATATCTTATCCGGAATTTGCAAACATTCGATAAACTGATCCCAGCAATCTTGTGTTCTTGAGAATCGGTGAGGTTCGTAGAGAATGACGAGTTGATCTTTTTTAAATTCTTTTGCGGAGCTTATAGTTTCTTTGATTTCAGTGGGGTGGTGCCCGTAATCATCAACGATGGTGAGTCCATTGGATTCGTAGATTATTTCAAATCTTCTACCAACACCTTGAAATTTTGAAATACTTTGGGCAATTGGGGAAAGGTCGGGAATGATTTGATGAGCAATAGAAATGGCCCCCAGGGAGTTAAGGACATTGTGGCGGCCGGGCATATTTAAGGTCACATCTCTAACAAATTGGTTTTTAAAATAAAGATCATATTTCGTTTTTCCGGCACTTGTTTTGAGGTTTTTTGCACAATAATCACATTCTCTATCGATTCCATAGGTGAGATAGGGACGGCTTGTTTCGGTCATTAGCTTACAGATATTTTTATCGTGAATGTTTAAAGCATTATGGCCGTAAAACGGAATTTTATTGCTGAATTCTAAAAATGATTCAAAAATTTTCTCTTTGCTCTTATAATAGTCTAAGTGATCGTTATCGATATTCGTGATGATTGAAAGGACTGGATTAAGCATTAAAAAACTTCCATCTGATTCATCCGCTTCGACTAATATAAACTGGCTTTTTCCAAGCTTTGCATTATCTCCTAAATTTTGTACGACACCACCAATAATATGAGTCAAATCGATATCACATTCATACATGATCGTGGCCAACATTGAACTCGTTGTTGTCTTTCCGTGAGTGCCGGAAACGGCAATTCCATACTTGAGACGCATGATTTCTGCCAGCATTTCGGCCCGTTTGAGAAGAGGAATTTGAAGCTCTTTGGCCCTTTTGATCTCAGGGTTTTCTTCTTTTATAGCACTACTATAAACGACAACTTTTGTTTTCTCATCGATATTGGATTTATGATGTCCGATAAAGATATCGGCTCCAAGATTTTTTAAAATTAAAGTTTGATTTCCTTCTTCGAGATCAGATCCTGAGACCCGATATCCCAACATGAGCAGAATTTTTGCGATTCCACTCATTCCAATGCCGCCGATACCGATAAAATGAAGCTTGATATCCTTTTTATCCTTAAACATTTTGTAACACCTCTCGAGCAATAAGAGAGGAAGGATTTTCTTGTTCTTTGATCGTTTGTTGACTTCTATTTTGCATCTTATTTTTTACTCTTTCTTCATATTTGAAGTATTCTGTTTTAATGAGATATTGGAGTTTGTCACATCCTTCATCGCTTAGAGCAGACGCCGATTCTACATAGACGGGGAAATGGGCCTCTGATTTTAAGGATTTGGCATTGTGGACTTGATGAAGATCTTTATGAAAGCGAATGGGGATAATGAGGGCGGGCCTTTGAACGAATTTTAACTCGGAAATCGTCATAGCGCCGCCTCGGCATATAATGAAGTCAGCCTTTTGGTATTCTTTTGCAATATCGTCTAAGTAATTCACACGGCGATAATCGATGCGAGGATGAGAGGGAGCAGGGGGCGGGGAGTTTTGGCCGATTTGGTGGAGGATCGAAATTTTTATTTCGAGATGATAGTGCTTGATGAGATCAAATATCAATTGATTGATCTCTTGTGAGCCCAAGGAGCCTCCGAAGGTCAAAATTGAGAACGAGTCGGTTTTTTGGGGGACGGGGGCGTGGTCAAAAAACTCTTTTCTTAGAGGATTGCCGTAATTTTTTACCATTTTAGAATTTTTCAAACCTTTTATGGATTTAAAATTGGTGAATATTCTTTTCGAGAGGATAGAAAGCAATTTATTGGTTAATCCCATAACTGAATTTTGTTCCAAAATAAAAATTGGTATCCCCAAAATAAAAGCGGCCAAGAGAGAGGGGCCGCAAACGTAGCCTCCTGCCCCAAAAACAAATCGGGGTCTTTTTATCAAAAATTTAAAAATCATTACAAATAAACTGATCAGATTGAAAAAAAGAGATTTGATTAGGTTTAGAGGACTTTTCCCGATTAAAGGATAACTGAAAAGATATTTACAATTTTTACCATGGTATAGTTTGAAATCAAGGTACCTTCGACCGGAGATGTATTCGATATGGAATCCTTTTTTTTCAAATTCTTCTCCCAATGTAAGAGCACTATTGATATGCCCTCCTGTTCCTCCTGCAACAAGAACAGCATATCTTGTGGTCGTGTCCTCTTTCATTTTTGAACTCGTGAGCGATAGTCTATTCGGTAGGAATAGGGAGCTCTTTTGCGAGAAGAAAAATCAGAAAGATCGGAAGGATTTTGATCGGGAGAGGAGTTTTTGGCACTTGAGATGATAACTCCAATGGCCAAGAGATTGGCGAGAAGGGATGAGCCACCATAGCTAATAAAAGGGAGATTGAGACCTTTTGTCGGTAAAAGGCCAAGAACGACGCCCATATTCAAAAGGGCCTGAACGGCAATGGCAAAAATGATTGTACTGATCGTTACGGCAGCTGTTTTTGATTTTAAGGCCAGAGCAATTTTAAATCCCAGAAAGGTCATGGCAATAAAGAGGGCAACGATGGGAAGAACTCCCCATATAAACCCCAATTCTTCTCCAATAACGCTAAAAATAAAATCATTATGAGCTTCGGGAAGGTAGAATAACTTTTCATTGCTGTTGCCAAGTCCCTTACCCCAAAAGGAGCCATTGGCAAAGGCCAAAAATGATTGAATAATTTGAAAGCCCGATTTTTTTGGATCCTGCCAGGGATCTAGGTAAGACATCAACCTTTGGATTCTATAGGGGGCTTCAAAAATCAATAAAATAATACCCGACGTACATAGAGCGGCCCCCATATAAAGATATCTTCTTGGAAAATCACTCAAAAAGGCTACAAAGCTAATGATGATAAGACAGATGGTAAAGGAACCAAAATCCGGTTGAAAGATAAAAAGGGCGAGGGGAATCATTAAGTTAAGAAGACCAACGATTTTCTTTTTAAGAATCATCCTATTAAAATGACTAAAATAGTTGATGGCAAAAAGGGCGATGGTGTATTTGATAAATTCTCCCGGTTGAATAACGAAAGGTCCGAAATCTAGCCAGCGGCGAGAGCCTTTGATATTGACTCCAAATTCCGGGATAAAAGTACAAAACAAAAAGAATGTTGCGATGAGATGAATGGCAGGAAAGTACTTAAATAATGTTCCAAAATTGACGGATTGGACGATAAAAATGGCCACAAGACCGAGAGTCGCAACGATAAGCTGTTTTTTGAAAAAATAAGCCGAGTCTCCAAGACTTTCTTTGGCAAAGATATAACTCGATGAATAGACCATCACGATACCGATAGCGGTTAAAAGAGCGAATACAATGAGAAGAGATCGCAAGGCCTTATGGGTTGAAAAATTTATCATGGATCACTATATTGAGGACTAAAATTGGTAAATCAATTTTTTATAGTAGTTTCCCCTTTCCTTGAAATCTCTAAAAATATCTGTGGCCGGATTTCCGGGGGAGAGAAGGATCGTATCTCCGGTCCTCGATTTTTGGTATGCAATAAGAATGCTTTCCTCAAATGAACCCACCAAATAGGTTTGGGCTATGTTGCCAAGGACTCTATTCATTCTTTCCTTACATTCTCCGACGAGGACTATAACTCGAACATGACTCCCCAATTGTTCTGCATAGAGTTCATAGTCTTGTTCTGTATCTTTGCCTCCGGCAATAAGGATAACCGAATCTTTAAAGGCCTTAACGCTTTCAGCGACCTGGGACATATTTTCTGATTGGGAGTCATTATAAAAACGAACACCATTTTTTTCGGTAATGTATTCGAGATTATGGGGGGTTCCGGGGAATTTAATAATGAGTTCTTGGATCGACTTATTTGAAACCCCAAGAGCTTTACACGCCGTAATAGCTGCTAAAAGGCTTTCTCGGTTTTGTTGACCGACAATTCTCATATTGGTGACTCGAAATTCTGAATGAAAGTGAATGTTGGAGTGAATCCTTCTCTCATGAAAATGAGTTCCTTGTATTTCGTGAATAACTCCCATTTTTGAAAATGACTTTCTTGAGTACCAATAGGTTTGGGCTTTTTGGTTTCTAAAAAAGGTATGATTGGCCAGACGATCAAAGTTGACGATGAGAAAATTATCTGAGTTTAGATTTTTAGTGGC
Organism: Bacteriovoracales bacterium; assembly: GCA_026713835.1. GTDB lineage: Bacteria > Bdellovibrionota > Bacteriovoracia > Bacteriovoracales > Bacteriovoracaceae > JAPONP01. Next base: position 11,145 of record JAPONP010000194.1, on the reverse strand, counting down.
ACTGAGTTTCGTATTGAGATAATCTCCGTAGAAACCAAAGTGGTCCTCCGGGTATTCCGGGCCAATCTCTGTATAGACGACGAGAATAGGATGAAAACCCTCAAGCCCCTTGAGTTGCAAAGAATTTGTTTCGACGATGACGTAATCGATCTCATCATATTTGTCTTGCAAGAAAAGGTTGATAAAAGGGTTATCCGGTGTGCCACCGACGAAAGTATTTGAGCCATTTAGCTTTAAGGCATAGCTAATCATATGGGCGACGGAACTCCTTCCAAAACGGCCGCAGACGGAAATGATTGGTTTGTCGCAAAGTTGATTGGCTAATGCAAATTCACTAAAGACAGCTCGACCGTGATTTTTGGCCAGTTGAAGTTGAGGGAGATTGGGATTGACGGAAGAGCTATAAACGATCACATCAGCTTTCAAAAAATCTTCGTCTCGATGCTCTCCAAATGTCATTTGAATGGCCGGCGTGATTTTTTTTAACTTTTTAACCGCTTTATTGAGATCAAAAATAGGCTTGATGTCGGTCACTGTAATATGACAGTCGAGACTATTAAAAAAATTGATTAGGGCAAAACCCGTTTTGCCGATGCCGACAATAAGAACATTTTTATTCCGATAACGATCCATTTTCCCCTCTTTTGTTTATCTTATTTTGAGTGTTCCGATAGCAAAAATGGCCAAGAGGATGCTGATGATCCAAAATCTAACGATGACCTTTGGTTCCGGCCATCCTTTGAGTTCAAAATGGTGGTGGATGGGGGCCATTTTAAAAATTCGTTTCCCTCTCATTTTATATGAACCCACTTGGATGATAACACTTAGGGCCTCAATCACGAAAATGCCTCCGATCATGATGAAGAGAATTTCACTTTTTGTGAGAACGGCCATGAGTCCCAAAAATCCTCCAAGGGACAAAGAGCCCACATCTCCCATAAAAATCTCTGCAGGAAAAGAATTATACCACAAAAAGCCAAGACCTGCGCCGATGACGGCGGCAGCGAGGACGACCAACTCCCCCACGTTGGTAAAGTGGGGGATATAGAGGTACTTGGCCAACTCGAAGTGGCCCGTGAGATAGGCGATGATCCCAAGGCTTGCTGCACTGCTTATTATCGGGCCGATGGCCAGACCGTCGAGTCCGTCCGTGAGGTTGACGGCATTGCTCGATCCCACGATGACGATGGAGGCAAAGAGAAGGTAAGGCCAGCCTAGATCCACGAGAGGGCCTTTATGAAAGGGGACGTAAAGCATCGTATCCGTAGCACCTACTCGAATGAGAACGAACATGGTGGCCATGGCGATGAGAAATTGCCAAAAAAGTTTTGTTTTGGCCGAAAGACCGTCGGAGTTTTTTCTTCGGAGCTTGAGAAGGTCATCTGTAATGCCAAGCACAAAAAAACAGAACATGATTAAGCACGACGCACTAAAAGGCCATGCCTGCCAATTGCCGCAAAGGACGAGGGAGAAAGTGAGGGCGGAGAAAATAAGGATCCCCCCCAGGGTCGGGGTTCCCCTTTTTTTGTAATGGCTTTGAGGCCCATCATCTCGGACGATTTGGCCGAATTGGTGTTTTTGCATGAAGTTGATAAATTTTTTTCCAAGGAGGATGGAGAAGAGAAGGGCCAGAGCGAAGGCGAAAAAGGAGCGCACCGTGATATAGCGGAAGATATTGAAGAATGAAATCTCTGCATTTAAGGGATAGAGGATGTGATAGAGCATGGCCTCTCCGGCGGGATCGTGAAAGCTATGTCCATTACTTTATATCGATGAATGTCTCCAATTGTAAAGAGCGACTGCCTTTGATAAAGACCATTTCAAAGGAACCGATAGGGTTTGTTCCTAGGGTGTTTTTGAGATCGTTGGTACATTGAAGGTGGTGCAGGCCTGGCAGCTTTGGGGGCAATCCCTTTTTGAAGTATCGGTAATATCGGCCCACAAAAATGATGTGACGGGCCCCGAGGTTTTGTAAGATCTCCCCCAATTCTTCATGGCAGCTTTCCGTGTGCTCTCCCAGTTCATTCATATCTCCTACAATCCACAGGACGTTCTCTAAACTTACGTCGGCTCTGGAAACGGCTTCCATAAAGCCTTCTATGGCCATTTTCATGGAGGTGGGGTTGGCGTTATAGGCGTCGAGAAAGATATCGGTTCTCCCCCTTTTGACCCAAGAGGATCGATTTGGGCGAGGACAGAAACGGGCGGCCGCATTAAGCAATTCTTGAACCCGATGGGGAAAAAGGTATCTGGCCATCAAAAACGAACAGGTCAAATTTGTTAAATTGTGTTTTCCCGTTATGGATGTATTTTTCAATACAATGTCGTCGATTTGGACTTTCCCGTAACGAAATTGGATTTTTTGACTTCCAAATCGTTCTCCAAAGGTAATGACATTTTTATTTGGGGAAAGAGACCTCAAATAGGGATTATCTGCATTGAGGATAAAAGCTCCCTCTCTCTTAGAATTTTTCATAACGGAATCATAAAGGGCCCGTTTTTCAAGAAAAACACCGTCTTCATCTCCAAGGTATTCCAAGTGGGTTTTTGAGACATTGGTGATGATGCCCATATCGGGCAAGGCCATATCGCATAAAGAGGCGATTTCTCCCTTTTGATTTGTCCCCATTTCGATGATGGCCAATTCATGGCCTGGAAGGAGCCTAAAAATTGTCAAAGGCACACCGATCTGATTGTTGAAACTTCCATGTCCATAGAGAAGCTTATCCCCAATCAAAGATTCGATGAGGAAGGCCAGCATCTCTTTGGTCGTCGTTTTGCCGTTGGAGCCGGTGATTCCGATGACTCGCCCTCCCTTCTGTTTCCATTGAGATATATGGGCCTTGGCCACGGCTTTGAGATACTTGTGGGTATCGTTGACTTCGATAAAAAAGCGATCCTCGAAGCGTTTGATGAGAGATGGAATTTGATCTTGTTTATTATTATGGGTGCGGGTCGGGTAAACGAGCCCAAGGGCGCCCTTTTTTAAGGCTTCCTCGGCAAAGTCCGTTCCCTCGAAATTCTCTCCGGACAGGGCCACGAAGAGGTCCCCGGGGGCCATCGTTCGACTATCCGTTGAGATACGGCAGGGTGAAGTGGGAAGGTTTGAAGTCGTAGGATGGATTGATCTTGTCCAGTCAGGGCAGAAAATGATTTTGGAATCGATCATTTTTTTATTCCATTTTATCCCATGATATATTTACGAAATATATTTGCAAAACTCATCTCTATCGGAAAAAACCTTTCTCTTCGATCCTATGATTTGATAATTCTCTGCACCCTTACCTAAAATGGCCAACAAATTTTGATCTTTTAGTAAAGAAACTCCAAGGGCAATGGCCTGAGAGCGATCTGTTTTTCGGTGATAAGGCCCTTTCATTTGGGATATAATCTCATCTATAATTTGTTCGGGCTTTTCAGATCTTGGATTATCTGATGTGACGATGGTGATATCTGAATATCGTTCGGCCATTTTCCCCATCAGGGCCCTTTTCCCGCGATCTCTATCCCCCCCACACCCAAAGACAGTAATAATTTTTCGTTCGGGAAAACTCTCTCGAATGGCCTTCAAGATAGATTTGAAAGCGTCCGGGGTGTGGGCTGAATCGATAATGCCCATTTTATGGCCCTTTTTCAGAATTTCAAATCTTCCGGGAGGGCCGGCCATCTCTTCCCATTGGATAGGAATGGTTTTTCCGTAGGTCTCTTCGATCAACCCTAGTGCCATCATCATGTTTTTTCTATTGAAGGAAGCACTAAAGAAATGCTCCTTGGGGTAGAGCATTTTGGATTCATCTCGGGTCTTTATGGTTTGGATTGGGATTTCGTTCAATCGTTCAATCAATTCTTTTTCTCCCCTTGAAACGAGGAGACGTTTGTTCGGCTTGAGATGATGTTTTGGAAATTTCAATTTGGCCTCAAAGTATTTTTCAAGAGTTTTATGGTAGTCGAGATGATCTCGATCGAAATTTGTCCATCCGGCAGCATCATATAAAAGACCATAAACTCTTTCTTGCTCAAGTCCGTGGCTGCTCACTTCCATGACGCAAACATTGTAATTTTTAAAATAATGAAAGAGGAGTCGTCTCAATTCAGGATAGGGAGGGGTCGTCATATCTTGAATATCTTCTAGCTTTTGAGAAGAATTGCGAACCCCAAGGGAGCCGATGGAAAAGCCTCGCTCTCCTATTTGATCTAAAATTTGTAAGGCGAGATAAACGGTCGTCGTTTTCCCGTTTGTTCCCGTTACACCGATCATTTTTTTTGATTCGAGTTCAAGGGGATAGAAGTGGTCGCAGATTTTTTTTTGAGCGGATATCCAATGATTTTTTTTGATAACGAGATGAGGTGTCTTTTCCAAGACATCACGGAGTTCTTCGGAGTGTCTATTCAAAATAAGAAGAGCAACTTTGGATGCTGAGAGACGTTTTTTCAATCGATTCTGGGCCTTGTCCCCCTCTTTCAAATCGTAAAAACAAAGATCCCTTGGCGTTGATCTTTCAAGATAAGAAGTGCAACCTCCAAGTTGAAAATCGTGGGACTCAAAATCATCTTGAAAGGCACTATATTCCATATCGTTTTCAAGAATAGAAAGCAATTCAGCTTTATTCATAATTCGGAGGCCTATGATCTAAGACGATAACACTATCTCTTAAAAGAGGAGTTCCCGATTTTATATTTTGTTTGACGACCACACCGATACCGCGATGTTTGAGTCGAATCCCTATTTTTTTGGCGAGATTCATACTCGATTTCTTATCGAGTCCGATAAAATTTGGTATTTTCCCCTTGGAGAAACGATTCTTCATGGACTTGTTTATTTTGACAAGATCTATATTTGAGGGCCCGGCTTTTTTAGCTTGGACTGAAAGATTCTCATATTCTTTATTTTTAAATAGAATGTATTCCATCATCTTCTTGACGATGGGGGCGGCTACTTGGCTTCCCGTGTAATAGGGGCCTTTGGGATTTTCGATATAGGCATAGACCACAAACTTTTTTTCTATATCCAAGGGAAATCCAATAAAATTTGAGATATATCCGGTATAGCGTCCGTCCGCATCTATTTTTTGGGCCGTTCCCGTCTTCCCTGCAATTTTAAAATAGGGAATTTGGGCCGGAGTACCCGTCCCCTCTTCGACAACGGAAAAGAGCATATCCTGGGCCGTACGGACTATATTGGAGTGAAGAATTCTTTTCCCTTTACGGGTCTCTGTTTCCTCTAAGGTTTTTGGAGCCTTGATAAGAGTCGGGGGGTAATAAACCCCTCCATTGGCCAAGGCACTGTAGGCACTTAGCATTTGAATTGCCGTAACGGCCACTCCTTGTCCAAAGCTCAAATTACTCAGGCTCAATTTGGAGATGTTTCCTTTATGGTTATAGATACCTCTTGATTCTCCCGGAAGTTCGATGGCCGTTTTTTGATCAAAGCCAAATTTTTTGATCGTTTTATCAAAGAGGGGAAAACCGAGATCAAAGGCAACTTTAACAGAGCCAATGTTGGAGCTATATTTGATGATATCGGAAATGGAAAGCCATTCGTATTTTTTTGATGTATCGGATTCTCTAATGACATGGCCCTCTACGCGAAATTGCCCGTACTCACAAAAGTAATTTGTTTTTGATGTGACAATTTTATTTTCTATTGCACTAATGACGGTAAAAATTTTAAATACGGATCCCGGCTCAAACGGATCTGTGACAAAGGAGGGTCTTCGATCGGCCTCTTTTGAAAGGGCGAATTGATTGGGGTCAAATGTCGGATAATTGGCCATGGCTAAAATTTCACCGTTATCTGCATTCATAATGCCGATTCCACCTCTCTTTGCCCGATGCTTTTGAATAGCACTTTTGAGATATTTTTCAGCGATGGCCTGAATGTCCTTGTCCAGGGTGAGGTAGAGATTTTGGGCCTTGGTTTCGGTATCATAACTTTCAAATTTAATGGGTCTTCCTTTGGCATCTTTAAGGTATTTGATGATTTTGGCATCCCCTTTAAGAAGAGTATTAAATTGGTATTCGATACCGCTCAGACCGACATTATCAACTCCGACAAACCCCAATATATGGGCCATGAGTTCGTGATTGGGGTATAATCTTTTGGTGGTCTTTTCGAGAAAAATCCCCTTGAGATCTTTTATCTTTTTAATTTGACTTTCATTAAGTTTTATTTGTCGTTCGATCCAAGTGAACTTTTTTCGATTTTTGAGGACTTTTTTGAGATGTCTCACTGTGAGGTTTGGAACGATTCGGGTCAGAGCTCTCAATGTCTTTTCCCTATTAGTCATCATTTTGGGTATGCTGAAGATATTATAGGTTTGGATATTGATGGAGAGCGGATGGCCGTTTCGATCGTAAATATTTCCTCTATTTGGAAATATTGTTGTTTCGCGAATGAGTTGGGTTTTCGAGTATGTTAGTAGCTTTTCTTTGCTGATGATTTGAATAAAGAAGGCCCGACTTATGATAATAAAAAAGAGCAGCAAGAAAAAAATAAATGTGAAGTAAATTTTATTTTTATCTCTTTCCGACATGGCCCTAATCAACTCTTATGGAATAACGATGATTTGTTCTTGCTTGGGTCGTTGTAAATTGTACCTTTCTGCCAATTGACCAAGGTTTTTAATGGATAGTTGACGAGCTTTTTTGGCTTTAAATTCTTTATTTTTAAAAACCAATGTCTTTTTTCTTTTTGCGACCTCATTGATGGAATAGTCTTGTTCCACGCTTTTCATGCGAAAGAGAACGAGTAGGATTCCGAGGATCGATAGGGAAAGAACGATGGGAAACCCTTGAGAGCTAAAGATAATTCGACGAAAAAAAGATTTGATGATTTTTTTGATCATGGGATTCCTTCCCCTTTTTTATACTTGCACCCCTACATGGATGGTTTTAATTGAAAAACTCTGAGCTTCGCACTCCTTGCGCGTTTATTGGTCTGTATTTCTGCGGCCGTCGGCAAGATAGGCTTTTTCCCTATAAGTGAGCCTTCTCCCTTTTTGGCGAGGGATCGAAAGAAATGTTTGACGATCCGATCTTCGAGGGAGTGAAAGGAAATGACGGCAATAAGCCCTCCCTTTTTGAGGATTTTAAGGGCATCCGGCAAGGTTTTTTCGAGGGCCTTGAGCTCTTCATTCACAAAAAGTCTTAAAGCTTGAAACGTTTTTGTTGCAGGATGCACGCCCCGATACCTCTCCTTTCTAGGATAGCAGTGAAAGACGATATTTTCTAATTGTTTCGTGGAGTTAAGATCATTTCGGGATCGAAACTCCACGATCTTTGATGCGATGAGCCTTGAGTGCTTTTCCTCTCCATAGCGAAAGAGAATGTCGGCAATTTCTCGCTCACTTTTTTGCTCAAGTATTTCTTTGGCACTGGGAAGGTAGGAACTGTCCCGATTCATTCTCATATCCAAAGGCCCATCTCGAAGGAAAGAAAAGCCTCGGGAAGGGTCATTGAGATGATGGGAAGAGACTCCCAAGTCGAACAAGATTCCCGAAATGCGCCCTGAAAGGCCCATTTGATTTAATTTTTCTTCGATGGAAGAGAAGTTGGCATGGATCAAATGAATTTTTTCCTGCCGGTTTTCTTTTTTGATTTTTTTGAGCCCGTTTTCGATGGCCTCTAGGTCTTGGTCAAAGGCCACGATGTTCAAATGGGGATTCTTTTCCAATAAGGCAAAACTATGCCCTCCTCCGCCAAAGGTACAATCGCAAAAATAGCACTTTTCCTTTTCCTCTTCAGATCCTTTGGGGACAAAGATATCGATGATTTCATCTTTTAAGACGGGAGTGTGAACTTCGTAGGGCATCGAGAGTCACCTAAGAAGGATATCGATGATTTCCCTTTGGTGAGAAGAAATATGTTGTGGCCTTGTGATGACACTTGATCGATTTTCGGGAGTGAACTCGATAGGCCGATCACAAAGATCGGGAATCAATAGGGAGATCAATTTTTGGGCCGTCCGATAGTTTTCCTTGAGAACCATTAGGATTTCTTCAACGTGGCAATGTTCTTCTCTCCAGCAGTCGTAATCCGTGACGGTGGCCACACTCCCATAGGCCATGGCCGCTTCCTTGGCCAAGTAGGCTTCGGGAACATTGGTCATGCCAATGATGTCGGCACCAAAGCTGCGATAGAGATTGGATTCGGCCTTCGATGAAAACTGAGGGCCTTCGATGCATAGGTAAGTTCCCTTTGCGGCATGGTTGATCTCTGCTTGTAGGCAGGCCTTTTCAATTCTTTGGATGAGGGCCTTTTCCACGGGGTATGCACATGAGACATGCCCCACAACTCCTTCTCCAAAGAATGTCCTCTTTCGTTGGCCTTTGGTCCAGTCGATGAATTGATCGGGGAGGACAATCATCCTCGGAGACAATTCCTCCTTGAGAGAGCCCACGGCGCAAAGAGAGACGAGGGTTTTAACCCCAAGCGTTTTCATGGCAAAGATATTGGCCCTATAATTGATCTCCGAGGGGGAGATGCTGTGTTCCGGGCCGTGTCTAGGAAGAAAGTAGAGGGATTTTCCCTCGTAACTGTATTCTGTGACGGGGGCACTGGGGGAACCGAAGGGGGTTGAGAGGTCGTGGATTTTTATTTTTTTGAGAGATTCGATCTCGTAGAAACCACTGCCCCCGATAAAGCCTAGATGATGGGCCATTTTTTGTCCTTTTTGGAACCGAGTTAACAAACTTATGGTCAAAAAACCCAAGGTTTGTGGGCCAATCTAAACGGAATCTTGACGATTTGTCACTAAAAATGAAATAGTCGGGTATCGTCTTCAATTCAATATAAGGAGGAAATGGGATGAAGGGCATTTTAGGGTTTGTTTTTGCGACGTGTTGGGGTTTTTCTCTCTTAGCCGACGACACCTATTTTGTTCATCTTAAGGCCTATAATGTGGATGAGAGATCGGGATTGGCCGAATACATTCATATCGATGAGATCATCGAAGACGATGTGTACACAACGGTGAACGCCCACGATTTGGCCCTTCTGGAAGCCTTTCACTGGGATAAGATAGTCGAAGCCTATCCCTTGGCGGTCGATGGCGAAGCCCCCGGGTTTTCCAATGAATACGATTTTCCGGCCAAGGACGATGACTATCATAACTACGATGAAGTTTTGCGGGTCATTGACGATTTGGTCGAGGAATATCCCCATATCGTCGAAAGTTTTTCTCTGGGAACAACCGTAGAGGGTCGAATGATCCCGTTGATTCGCATCACCCATCGGGATAATCGGCCCATGAATTTCTTTGTTCCGGGGATTCTCTTTATCGGTTCTCACCACGCCAGGGAACATCTTTCTACGGAGGTTCCTCTTCTCTTGGCCCAACATTTAGCCGACAGCTATGATTCCGATCCAACGATTAGAAAACTTATAGAAACCAGGGATATTTATATTGCACCCGTTCTCAATATCGATGGGAAATTGTACGATATCAAGGGGAAAAAATATAAGAGATGGAGAAAAAATAGGGCCGTTATCGAACATTCAAAGGCCCGAGGGGTCGATCTCAATCGCAATTATAGTTACGGTTGGGGAACGGGGGGATCTTCAAAGAATCCGGGCTCTGATGTTTATATGGGGCCTAAGCCTTTTTCAGAACCCGAAACCGAGGCCATTAAAAATTTTATCGAGACGGCTCCCCATATTAGGATCTTGCTCTCCTATCACACCTACGGTGAACTCATTCTTTATCCTTGGGGAGGATCGAAAAACAATATTGGAGGACGGGATCAAAAAATCTTTGAAAAAATGGCTTGGGATATGTCCCAATGGAATGGTTACACCCCTATGAAATCCAGTGACCTCTACATCGCTTCGGGAGACACCTGTGATTGGGCCTACGGTGTTCACCAGATCTATTGCTTTACATTTGAATTGAGCCCCAGGGGACGTTTTTTCGGTGGCGGTTTTTATCCCGGGGAAAAGATTATCGACGCCGTTTTCAGAGAAAACATCGGCCCGGCCCTCTATCTTATGGATTATAGCGATGACCCTTCTCGGATTTTAAGCAACGGTATATAGGCCCTTAGGATGGTTTTGGGGTAGGCTCTTAGTCTTCTCTTCTTCCATGGAAGAATTTTTCTTTTAGAGTATCGAAGTATTTTTTGTCGGGGTTTTTTACTAGATTTAAAAATCTTTTTTCTTTTTTGATAACGACAAAGTCTTGTTCGGCCACTTCCAGGGCCCTCTGCCCGTCCATTGTGAGGCAAATTCCACTTGATCCGTCGGCCCGGATAAGGATTTCTTTGTCGTCGGGTATGACTAGAGGACGGTTTGTCAGAGAATGGGGGCAAATTGGAGTGAGAGTGATGGCCTTAACGTGGGGATGAACGATTGGGCCCCCTGCGGCCAGGGAATAGGCCGTTGAGCCGATGGGAGAGCTTACAATAATTCCGTCGCCCGATAGGTTGTAAATCTGTTCTTCACCACATTCTACAGTAAGGGAGAACATTCTTGCGATATTGGATTTTCCAATGACGGCATCGTTTAGAAAATAACTTTTTTGAATTTTTTTTCCTTCTCGATATAGAGTTGCCGAATAAATATAGGTTTTTTCAACATTTAATTGGCCTTTTAAAAAGATGGAAAGTTGCTCGTATAATTCCTTTTTGGGAAATTCGGTGATAAAGCCAAGATGGCCAAGATTGATACCTAAAATCGGAACCGGGTTTTTTTTCGCATGGGGAGCAAGACCGATCAGTGTTCCATCTCCTCCAAGAGAGACAATACAATCCGATTTTTTAAAGAGGTCATTTGATGAAATAAACTGAAGGGGCTGAAGGGAACGAGGGCCTCTACGTTTAAAGATATTTTCTATTCGGAGTCGATCTTGATCGAGGAATTGGATTTCCTTTTTTCTTTTTTTTAACCAAGTGGTAAGGGTGGGAAGAAGATTGGAAAATTCACTGATGGATTTTGGCTTTAAAACAGCGGTCACTTTTTGGATTTTTCTTTGCATTAGAGAGTCAAAGTAACATAATTTTTAAGATTTGCTAAGAGCCTATCCTAAAACCACCTTCTATTGCAATCGGCTGCAATTGTGCCGGGCTTCGTCTTTAAGCAAAAAATGCCCTCAACGTGCCACAAGCACGCCTTCAGACATTTTTTGCTTTCATCCTTGCCGGGCACAATCTC
>JAPONP010000193.1 GCA_026713835.1 Bacteriovoracales bacterium | reverse complement strand
TGCAAAACCATTAATATATTTTGCTATATTTCCCAACTCCACCATCGGCCATTTGGGATCAATCTTGACTGTCGGCTTCCAGTTCTCAACGACTTGTTTGGCCCCATCAATAATCTTTTGATAGCCCTCAATTTCAGCAACGATTTCTTTTTGAGCCTCAAGAGGGGGGAGAGGGATTTTAAATGGAGATAGATTTTGACGAGTAATTTGAGGCTGAGCCGAGCCTGAAATTGTCGAAGATAAATCTCCAACTTTTAACAAACTATATAAAAAATCTTTGTCTAACTTGTTTTTTTCTTTTGGTTTAATGACCATTGCATTTCCTGTGATCCATGATTTTGCCTCAGATATATTAACACTTCCACAAGTAGCACCTCTGCATGTCACTAAAACCTCACTCTCCTCATGGTTGTATCTGTCATATCTTCCAATTGGCCCATTTGCTCCAAACACAATATATTCCCCAGAATCTTTCATTTCTTTTTGAGATATTGTTTGTGGTTGATATATTTTGCACACCTCCCCCAATTCTATCATCGGCCATCGTTGTTGATTCTCTAAGGCATTGTTTAATTCGCGTTGAATTTTTACAACATTACTTAAATCTGGAAGCCCATGGAGTTCGCAAATTTTTACCAGGACATCTCGAATTTCTTGGGATATATCAAGATTATTAAGCCAAGTAGTCTCACGAATTTTTTTTACTTGTTCATCCCATTGTTTATAAAGTTCTTGGAAATGATCCGTAGTGTTTTTAAAAGGGGTAACCGTCTTTTGAGCTTGTTTGGACAATTCATTTAACGGCTTTGATGCCTTCTCTGCTTTTGACTGAAATTCTTGTATGGATATAATAATCTCTTTCAGGCTATTATTTAAGCTCGTTAATTCCTCGAAAATATCTACTTTATATCTATTCCCTGATAAATTAAAATCACCGCTTTCAATAATTTTTTGTTTTTTTGCCCAATGGGCAATCTTGCTTGTTTCTTTATTTCTATCGCTCCATTTTTGAAGAACTTTAAAGGCCTCCGGTAAATCATTCTTATTAGATTTTCTCCGAGTGGCCCCTAAATCAAAGCCATCGGCTTGAACTTCAATAAAAAGAATTTCGTCGGTTGTCTTTGCTCTTTTCTTATCGAAAAATAGTATGGAGGTTTTAACGCCGGAATAGGGTTGAAAAATTCCGGCAGGTAAACTTACGACTGCCCAAAGAAAATTATCTTCGACTAGCATTTTTCGTAATGACTTGTAGGCTTTATCACTTTTAAATATGATTCCCTCGGGAACAATGACTCCGGCCCTACCATTTGCTCTCAGATGTTCTGCAATATAATCTACAAAGAGAACTTCCGAGCGATTTGATTGTACCGAAAACCTATTGTGGGGGCGGATGCCTCCTCGTGGACTCATAAAAGGCGGATTGGCTAAAATAATATCAAAATTATCATCCCAACGATTGTCACTTGTCAGAGTGTCGTATTCAAGAATTCGAGGTTCTTTAAATTTATGGAGATATAGATTGACTAGAGACAGTTTAACCATATCGGGAGAAATATCATAGCCTACTATATTTTCTTGCATTTTTTTTCTTTCTGTTTGTTCGAGTTTTTCACCCTTATAGCGTCCATTACTTTGAATTTGTACTCCGAGAGCGTCCGGCTCACTCCTTGCAAAGCTGTAGTCATCATTATTGGGGTCAAAGTTTTCTGAATTATGCTTGACGATATGCCTATATGCTGAAATTAAAAAACCCGCCGTTCCACAAGCAGGATCAAGTATAGATTCACCTTTTTCAGGGTTTAAAACTTCAACGATAAAATCAATAACATGGCGAGGGGTACGAAATTGCCCCGCATCTCCCTGGCTACCTAGAATTGAAAGTAAGTATTCAAAAGCATTACCAAGACTCTCACTATTTTTCCCTTCATCGTAAGAAAACTCATTGATTTCTTTTAAAAATAGATTGAGTGTCTCTGCGTCGGTATAGGGCACAAATACATTTTTAAATACGCTCCTAAATATTTCCGGTAGTTGAACATTCCGTGACAACTCTTTAATGGCACTAATGTACAGGTTGAATCTTTCTTCTCCGGAAAGTTTTGGATCAAGAAGTTTTGACCAGCCATACTGCTTAAAGTCTCTCGTAAAATATGTCGCCCTGCCCCCATGGAATGACTTTGCTTCTTGATCCATATCATCCATAAATTTATAAATAAGGGCCGTGGTAATTTGCTCAACCTGCGCTTTGGGGTCGGGAATTTTGCCGACCAGTATTTGTCTTGATGAATCAATCCTTCTTTTTGTTTCTTGATCTAACATAATCACTCCATGAATGTATTTAAATTGACATAAGTTTTCACATATTCCGGTATTTTGATTTGCCATTTATCATTAAGCGAGCCAAAATCTTCCATTGTAAAAATTGCTGAATGATGAAGATTGGCAAATTCACCTCGATCAATAGTTTTCCTAAAGCCTTCATCAATAATATAAGCTCTTAGGTAGTTTTTGATGTAAGGGACATATTTGCTCTCAGGTTTATAAAACGAGATAAATTTGTTACACTCTTCTTGCAAAAGCTCCTCTCGGCGAGGGAAGTAATCTATAAGGCCAAAAATTCTTTGTAGTACTTCTTTCCATCCGATTCGTCGATCTAGCCGCTCAGAACGTTTGATTTTTTCAAGATTTAGATAGAGCCTTGGTTTATCTTCGTATTGTTCCCTTACAATCGTCTCTGCCCGATCCCATTGCTCTTTTTCTACGGCCTGTTTTATCGACTCATTTTTGAAAATTTCATTTTTTGCTTTGCCCCAAAATTCTCTGTCAACTTTCATCCCCTCCTTGCCAACCTGGGTCTCCGAGAGGGTTTTTATAGAATCTGGATCATCAATTTTAATTTCATCAAGAGATGGAGGGGGAGGGCTGCCATCACCCTCTCCGCTAGAGGGGCGCTGTGGGAGCTTTAATGCTTCGTCATAATTAAATTTTTCTTCAAAATATTCACAATTAGCGAAGTAATCAAAAAGTTTGAATTTTTCTTTTTCAATTTTATGCTTTTGATTATTGTCATCTTCATATTTGAAGGTAAATTTTCTAGTCCCTCGTCCTTTCATTTGAACAAAATCTGTCGGCGAAAATATCGGTCTCATCAAGGCAAGATTGAGAATATCTTGGCAATCATAGCCCGTTGTCATCATTCCTACGGTAACGCAAATCCTTGTTTTGCTAGTTTTGTACTCTTCTAAAAAATTAGTATATCCACGAAGTCGATTGTTGGAAAAATTAATCGTCATTTGCTGAGAGTCGGCAATGCTTGAAGTTATCTGGATCGCAAAATCTGAGTTATATTTTCCAGGCCATAATTGATGTGCCATTTGATTTAAAGTTTGCGTAATTTTGGAGGCATGCTTTTGACTGACACAAAAAATAATGCTTTTGCCAATTTCATGACTTATAGGGTCTCTTAATGCATTCTCCAAAAAACTCTTGCAAAAAATAATG
>JAPONP010000192.1 GCA_026713835.1 Bacteriovoracales bacterium | reverse complement strand
GCCCGTGGGGAACACAAGAATTTTGAAGTGCCATTAACTCGAAATTCCGGTTCATCCCCACGCCCGTGGGGAACACAAAATTGGAATCAACATTTAATCAATGGATACCGGTTCATCCCCACGCCCGTGGGGAACACACTTCGTTCAACTAGCTGAAATCCAAAGAATTTTAGTCACTCAAAATTTCTACCAAAAATACAGCTCAAACGACGCTCCTCAGCAACACCAATTCTATCAAGGAAACATTTATTTGATGCTTGCCAAAAAAGATTACGACCCGGCGCGCTGGCAAGGATCAAATCAATATATCTAAATAATTTTCTATTTTAACATTGCCCCTCATAACCAGTTTTTTGGAAAGCTTTAAAGCGTTTGACCATCACTCGTTTTTGGGAAGAATGAGACCAACCTTAATCCATCCATATCAACGGGAACCCTTCTATTATGACCGACTGTCTGAAAATCAAATCCAGACTCGGTATTTGTTGCCCAGGCCATGACAAGATTCCCATTTTCGATGAGACTACAGCACTGCTCCCAAATCATTTCCCGTACTCTTCGAGAAACATCGCCAACATAAACTCCGGCACGAACTTGCAATAGCCATATCGCCAAACGGCCCCTCAATCGAGGAGGAATATCCTCCGTGACGACTACCAACATGGCCAACTACTTACTCCTATGCCCAATGTCCCCAATGCTTTTTGCAGGTGGAATTGCCGGAGGAATTGATTCATCCGGCATTTTAGGCGGGGAAATTTCTCCTGCCTTCAAAACGTCTTCAATTGTGGGGATTATTTTTGACAATATCTTTTGCTCGCGAAAGAAATCCCGACAAGCAAGTCTAACTTCTCTCTCCAAATTATGTGAATGGGAGGCCGCAATTTTAAAAGCTATAGGAACGACGGTTTCAAACTTAAATAAATCCGCAATATCATAAACAAAAGACAACGGTTTTCCCCAATGGATAAAGCCCACTGCCGGTGCATAGCCTGCGGCTAAAACGGCGGCTTCGGTTATCCCGTATAAGCAAGAAGTTGCGGAACTTAAACAGCGATTTGGGACATCTCCTGACGACCAAATTTTCTGGTTATAATCCCGTCTTTTCCAACTGACTCCATATCGCTTGGCCATCATCTCATACATCTTTTTTACCCTTGCGCCCTCAATTCCTCGCAATTGCTCTACACTTCTTTTTTGGGGGGCAGGCTCATTAAATCTCATTTCGTACATTTTTCTTACGACCTTTAAGCGAAGATCATCATCTAAAGCCAATTTTGCTTGATAGAGGATGCGATCACTTCTCGCACCACCCGGCTGACCGGATGAGTAGAGACGAACACCCCCTTCTCCTACCCAAACAAGTAAGGTTCCCACTTCTGCGGCCAGTTTCACGGCGTTATGGGAGATGCGTGTTCCCGGCTCCAACATAACGCAGGCCACAGAGCCGATGGGAATATGGGTTCGAACCCCTTTTTCATCAACAAGAACGAAGGCCCCATCCTTTACATCAACCAAACCATATTCCAAGAAAATCATTGAAATACGATCCTTCATCGGAATGGGTTTAAGTGGAATAAAAGGCGGTTTTGGCATGGGTTATATTTTTTTTACCAATAACAATCCACAACCAAATGCACGTCCTCTACCAATCCCTTCGTAGAGTGCTGTTTTAAATTTCTCTTCATCACAAACCGTTAAGCGCCCCATGATATCAGCCGAATTATACACAATGCTTTTATTTTTTGACCAAGCCCTATTTTTCTGATATCCCCCAATAATTACCTCATTCTTTTTAAAGATAAACCCATTGTTCTCGGAACGCTTCTCCAACCACTCAAGGCAACCCTCTTGTATTAACTGTTGGGGAGGGATTTTTTTTTCAAAAGGTAATTCTCTATAATTCATTTGCATTTTCTTATAAGTTAAAATATCGACTCGCTTACTTTTTGCATTTTTCTTTTCTCTTTTGTTCTCTTGAACCGTAACTACAGGATTTATTCTTAGCACAAAGGACAGGACTTGCCCTTCCCTGATACACGGGTCATATTTTTTGGGGCCATCTATATGCCATAACTTCTTCCCGGACAAAGGCGGTCTCTTCGATAGGACATAATATTTTGGTTTCCTCCTTTTTTCTATTTTGTGAAACAAAAAATCTCTCTTCGCTCTTGGGTCAAAGTCAAATAGTTCCCATAATGCTTGATGTTCACTGTATTTATTTTGAGATAAATATTTAAGAAAATCTCTGGTGGCTAAAGATTGGCTAAATGAGACTCTACTGAGATACATCACTCTTTCT
>JAPONP010000191.1 GCA_026713835.1 Bacteriovoracales bacterium | reverse complement strand
CGTCTTGGTCTTCACGACCACTATTCCCTCATCGCTGGCCGTAAGTTTGACCTCCAAGGAGTAAACCGATGTAAACGTATTCTCTCCCGTCACCACCCCGGTCCCCGGAGACCATGCGAATTCCACTCCTCCCTTGGAGGATGTTGTGACCTTTGCCCCTTTCGGAGGATTTAAAACTTCGATCTTATAATCGGCGACCACCCCTCCAAGGAGGTGTCCCACGAGACGAAAGCGCCCCTCTTTTCCTTCCACAAACTCCACCTCTCCTCTTTCCGTAAATCCCGGATCTGAACTCTCAACTCCAATCTCTAACCAACGGGCCGCCAAAGGCGTGCTGGCCACAGAAATACCAAGGGGGATTTCCCTTTCGATGGAGACCTCTCCATCATCGCTTACCGCAGTCATCGCCACTTTCAAGTCATAGGAGGTAAAATAATTGTCTCCGGTAACCATTGAAGTTGGAGGTGTCCACGTCACTTCAACTCCCCCCTCAATGGATTTGGGGACGGCCCCCGGAGGAAGGTTTAAAACCTCTACCGTATAAGGAGCCTTGACCTCACCGTATAATTGGCCGAGAAGCCGAAATGTCTTTTCCTTTCCTTCAAAAAATTCCAGTTTCCGAGGGTTCGAAACGATTCCCAAAAGATGTTTGGACAAAGGAGGAGAGGCGATATTGACAAAAATGGGAATCGACTTTCGAATCGATAGGGTTTCCCTCTCTCCATAAGCTATAAGATCCACATCCACAAGATATTTTGAGTAAGTATCCTCTCCGGTCACGGCCGTAAAGGGAGGAGTCCATACCACCGTTTCGGTTGCCGGATCAAAACTCATGCCTTCCGGAGGATTGGAGAGCTTTAGCTCGTAGTCACCTTCTACACCAATCAGTCTGCCGGAAAGATGGAATCGTCCCTCCATACCCTCTGTGAAGTTGACGACCTCAGGGTTGACATCGATGACCATGGAATCCGTCGTAATAGGGGCCGAGGGTGGACGTTCTAACTTCTGAGAGAGAGGAACCGCTTCCTGAACACTTTCCGGAAACTCCTTCAGGGGGTCTTGTTCTCCACAAGAAGTTAAAAAAATCGCTGATAAAATCATTGGTAAGATACTTTTGCTCATAAATCCTTCCTTTTTCTCTGTTTCTTCGTTCCTTTTTTATTTATAAGAACTTCTCATCACCCCGCTCCCATTCTTCTTAGCAAGAAGGGATAGGCGACGTTGACATCAACACCCCCATCTGGTGCGGGGAATTTCCACGTTTTGATTCTCATTAAAATACAATTTTCAACGACTTTGGATTTCAAAGAACTATTTTCCAAAGACGCCGTTTTCACATTTCCATTTCCTCCAATAATAAACCGAACGGCCACTCGACCGGATAGCTTTGGGTTACTCTGGAGTCCCATTTCATAGCAAAATCGAACTTGTCCCATATTCTTTTGAATCACCCTCGCAATCGTCTCTTGGTCAAGCCCCCCTTCAATGATGGCCTCTCTTCCAAGGGGTACCAAAGAAGTTCCCGACGAACCGATAAGGGATGTGCGACCGTATCCATCCTTTCCCCCTCCCTTACCCTTTGTTCCATATCCCCCTCCCCCTTTGATATTGGCCCCGGGGCCCACGGGAGCAGCGATAAGACCTTTCCCATAAAGACTGGTTTGCATTCCTCCGCTTCCTTTGGTTCCTCCTCCAAGGCCTGGACCGGCGGAGGTTTTTAAGGCCCCAAGATTTAATCCCCCCACGAGTTTAGAGGACTTCTTTCCCATTTTTCCCAAAACGGCCAAAGCCCCCATGCGCTTGACGGTCTTCTTAGAAGCCTTTGTCTTCGTTTTGGTCTCGGTCTGTTTAACGACCTGCCGCTTCTTTGGCTTTGGAGGGGGTTTGGGGGCCCGCTTAACGATTTTGACAACATGCTGTTTAAGCTGATCTTCGAGCTTGACTTCCTTTGGAAAAAACTTGGCCAGTCCCCCTATCAAGCTAAAGATAAGCAATGAGACAAAAACCAAGATACCCCAAGGGGCATTGGGTAGGGGCTCTCTAAGACTCGATTTATCAAAGAGAACATTTTCCACTCGATTTATGGCCTTGAGCCAACCTAATCCCTCAATGGGGAATGCCTTTTGGGCCAACTCGGAATAATTCACTTCGGCCAATTTCCTAAAGGGCAATTTGTTTTTCCTTAAATCAGCCAAATCCCTTGAAAACTCCAAACGCTTTCTATCTTCACGAAAGATCAAAGACGCAGATTCACCCTCCCAGGCAAAAAACCTAATCGTTTCCCCCTCGATATTTTCTAAAACCACTTGTCGAACCATCTCTTTTTGCTCTCGCAGCTCCGGCGCATCGGCCGTATCAGCGCTTCGCACTCCTTTTGATTCGCTTATTAAAATTCTTTTTGGGTCTCAAAAGGGAACTAAAGACCTTGTCCGCTTCCACGGTGATGACCGCCTCTCCGGAAAGGCTATATTTTCCTTCGACCAATGAGTCGGAAAAATTAACTGACCGCTTCTTCTTGCTCTCCGTATTCCCCAAAGAGAGGGCCGGAATGCTAAGAATGACCAAGGTCAATACACAAATGACGATTTTTTTCATCTTTTCCTCCCTTTCCTTTACAAGAGTCCTTCTTTAGACATCTTTTCCAATTGCTGGATGCGCCCTTCCAAATAGGACACCATCGTTGTTTGCCCAAATTTTCTCTCCAAATCCAATAGTTTTCTAAGAAGATCGATATTCAAAGGTTCCTTTTTGACCATAAGACGCAGTGACTCCACCTCTTTTCTATCGGGCCGAACCTCCGGTGCCTGCTTGTACTCCAAAATGTTAAGAAACGAACCCTTTAGGGCCTCCGGTGCTACGGCCGAAACGATTTTGATCTCCTCGGATAATTTTTCTCTCACGGAAGGAGTACTGGCTTCATAAAATGTTTGCCATCGCTCCACGAGATTGGGCCCACTCCAAAACTGCTCTAGTTTTTTATTCACCTCCTCCGCTTGGATTTGATAGGGGGTCGCTTGTTGGGTGAGGAGTCCCATATACTGGTTCTGTTCCTCCTCGGAAAGCCCCGCAGGAACGGGAAGAGACATGATCTCGGTATAAAAACGAAAGGCCTCTTTGGACAGTAAATCCAACATCAAAACCTGGGCCAGCCAATCCCCTTGGGAAACGGCCTTCTTCAAAGGCTTCTGTAATCTCTCCAACATCTTTATCCTGCGGTTTAAAGTCCTGCTGAGAAGCCTTTAGGTTTTATGGGAAATTTTGTGCTTTTCAATCTTCTTTTTGATGTTTTGGTAATTGGAGATAAAATCTCGACGCCATAAAAATTGGCCCGTAGGAGTCTTGGCCAAATCCTTGTTCTTGAGAATAAGGCGGGAATGCTTACGAAAAACCTTGCCCCCTTGTTTAGCAATCTCGCTTAGATACATGGAGGCAAATTTGTTTTTATCCCTACCGAGAATTTTTCTTTGCTTTAAAAGCTCCTTCAAGGGGGTTTTGGAATCTTGAACCAATTTCAAGGCCACGGCATAGGCCCGATCCCGGTCTTTGACCTGGCGAAGATAGCGGCGATAGTAGGGGGTGGATTTTTGACCGGACAATTCGGCGAGGAGGGCCAGCTTTAGGGTCTTTTCCTCCGCAGAGAGTTCGGCCAGCCTTAAACGCTCGGTGACTTTTAAGGCCGTTCCAAAATCCATAAACATTTCAGCAAGCCAAGCCTTCCTGGAAAGGGCAAATTGACTGTCTTTTTGCGAAAGACCTTTGAAGCCAAGAAGGTTATCGGCCGCTTTCCTGGCCTCCGGAAACTTTTTTAATTTTTCGGCCAAAACCAATTTGTTACGATAGTAATCGATTCTTTCCTTCCGGCCCGCCTCCTTGAGATCTATCTCCCCTAAGGCTTCCCAGGATTTGATGAGGTCATTTTGGGCCGTAGAAGCCACGAGATTGAAGAGGGATTTTCTATTGATATTCCTATACTCTTTTCCGCTCTCGGGAAAAAGGGCCGCGAAATCCAAGGACCACTTTCTAAGACGCCCCTCATCTTTGAGAAGGACGAGGGAATCCAGGGCCAAGTCGGCGGCTTTCTTTTTTAAATCCAAAGACTTGGGACTTTTTGAACTCGCTATTTCTCTAAAGGCCACTGCGGCCTTTTCGTATTGGCCTTTTTTATAAATTCGATAGACCTGCTGATACCGAACCGTGAGATCCTGACTCTTCTCCTTGGAATGTTCCCTATAGGCTGCATAGGCTTCGTCGAGAAAAGGGCCCTCTCCTCTCTTTTCAGCCGCTTCGATTCGGGCCAACAAAAGAGATTCTAAGCTCGGCAATTTATTCTTATTATTGGCCCCCTTCGTTCCCTTCCCACTCAACATGAGAGCGATGACATCCCCATAAACCTTATAGACCTGTTCAAAATCCTTTCTCACCTCCAAAGCCTTCGCCCACCAAATCTTCATATCCATTTCATTCGGAAAGGTTTGAGCGTAAAGCCTATAAGAAGACACAAGGTTTTCCGAAGGGGATTTTGATTCCCCTTCATGCCAATCCAGGATAAATTTTCTAAGGCGACTCTTCCACTCCTTGCACTCACTGCCCTTGCAACCCTTCGATGCCCAAAGGGCGAGGGCCTTTTCATAATGGGCCAAGGCCAAGGCCTTCGCCCCCGCTTCCCTTTGTAAAAAAGCGGTTCTGATAAAAAGAGCTAGCTTTTTTTCTGAATCCTTCTCCTTCTCGATGGCAAAGAGATAGACTTCGAGGGCCTTGGAGCGTTGTCCGGTTCTTTCAAGCTCTGAGGCCAAATAGGAGAGATTGGACGATTGTGATGACGATGGACTCAACCGATAGAGGGTTTTGGCCGAAATCATCTTCCCTTTGGCCTTGGCCATAAAGGTCGCCAAATCCTTGGATAGCTCGGATCGATATTGTTCGACGCTCTTCTTATCCCCGCTTCCTCCCCGAACGAGAAGGTCTTTGGTTTTCATAATACGGGTTAAGGCCTTGATACCCCTTGTGACCTCCCCACCGTTGAAATAGGACCAGGCCCTTCGATAGGCTGCCAAGGGTCTTCGCTCAAAACCCTTAGTCTCCAGGACAAAGTCGTAGTAAGTGATGGCGTTCTGGTAGAGCCCTTGCCGAAAATAAAGCTCGCCCAAAGAAAGAGCGGCATCGGCCTTTCCAAGATTTGAATAATCCGGGGACTCAAAGGCCAAGCGATAGTATTTGGCCGCCTGATTCTGTCTTCCCGTAAGTTCGTAGAGATGGCCCAATTGCCCAAAAACCTTGGGCTTTTGACCCTTGGGAAGATGGACGATTCCCTCGCGGTAATACTCGACGGCTCGGCCCCTTTCCTTATCTCCGGCACTACATTGTACGCATCCTGTCTCTAGCTCCTTCATGGCCTTGTAACGACCTTCCTGAGCGAGCAAATCCGCAATCCTCAAGGCCATCCCCCCTCTAACCTCATCACCGGCAGGTAACCGCTTATAAATCCTTTCCAATTTGCGGATGAGGGTTTTTCTCACATCCGGCCCTATCATCGTCGGTAAAGCCGTCAGTGCTGTCGAAAAAAGTGTAAGCGATAAAAAGAATTTAAAAAACATAGTCAACATGATTCTCCTCTACCTATTTGGCCAAAACGGCAAACTTGATCTCACTAAAACCCGCATGAACTCCGGCCTGAACGATTTTGCTCAGATCCTTATAGCGAATCCTCTTGTCTGCCTGGATAGTCAAAGCCGCCTCATCCTCTTTTTTCTTCCCGAGAGCGACCGTCACAGAATTTGCGATCTCCTTTCTCTTCTCGATCAAAGTCGGCAATAAGGCCTCAATGGAGATGGGCTTCTCTTCAAGAAAAAGCTCCCCTTTTTCAATTTTGATCAATGTGGCCCTTTGCATATCCGCTATTTGGGTTGCAGAAGGCAACTTCATATCCTTGCTAATGTAGAGAACTTCACCGGAGTTGGAAAAGTTCATGAGGAGATAGATCACCAAAATGGAAAAGGCATCGATCAGGGAGGTCAAAACCAAAGTGGCCACCACATTACCTCGACTTGAACCCCCTTTGGGGTTCAAGGTACTGGCCGACAAAAGAGGGCTGCCCATCGCCGTCGCCCCCAAAACACCATCAGCAATCATAATAATCCTTTTTCCATCGTTAGGGTTAAACTCGTGGTCAAGCCACTAGAGAGGGACGATCCCCAAATCCACGAAGCCACCCTTTTTAAAGCCATCCATCAAACGGATAATTTTATCGTAAATTGTCTCCGCCTTAGGTTGAATCAAAATCGTCTTCAATCCCGGCACGGCACTCTTCAAGGCTTCGATATACGCTTCGATAGAGTCCATATCGATTTCCCCCTCTATACCTTTGATTCGACGATTATCCAAAGCCTTGGCCTTCCTAGGGATATCTTTTAAAATAAATTGAACACTTCCATCCGGAGCGAGTTGGGCCCAAGCGGACGGAGTTTTCTTGGAAGATCCCGATGCGGCTTGCCCTCCCACGGCTTGCTTGACATTCATGGAACCTATCTGAACCCAGACCGCCGTAAGAAGAAGCGCACAGATCAAAACCGAAAGAAGCGAGATAAAGGAAATGAGATTCAACTCCGTATCGAGTTCTTTTTTCTTGGCCATGGTCTGTTCCTCAAAATCCTTTATTTATCTCTATCTTGTACGATATATATCAATCCCCTTCTCGGATCGGTTTTAGCTCTCGCTTCCCTCTCTTTGAACGCCCTTTGCAGGGACGGGCTCGTAGGCATAGCTCAGCCAATTGTAAATTCTCAAAGCTCCCTGATTGAGATCGTCGCTTAAAATGGTACTCCTATTGGCCAAAATGGCGAACATGATGATCGTGGGAATGGCCATAATCAAACCATAGGCTGTGGTGTTCATGGCTTCGGCAATACCGGCCGAAAGCAAGGTGGCCTTTTCCATGGGACTCGCATAGCTCACGGCTGCAAAGGATTTGATCATCCCCGTAATCGTTCCCAAAAGCCCCATAAGCGTTCCCACGTTGGCCAACATGGCCAAAAACCCGGTTCGACGCTCCAACCTGGCGTTCTCATCCAGAAGAACTTCGTCCATCTTTCCCTGAATCTCATCCTTTCCCCCAAGGTTGACCGCCGCCGTGACCCCGGCCCCGATGGCCCTGGCTAAAGGATGGGCCTTGGCACTGACCTTTTCCAACTTGGCCTGCACTGCTTTGAGATCCCCCTTTCGGATAAGGGATTCAAATTCACTTGAAAATTTAAATTCCGTAGGGGCCCGTTTTTTAAACAAAACGAGCGCTCGCTCCACGATGATGGCGATGGAAACGACCTGTAAGCAAAGGATCAGCCACATATAAAGGCCCCCTTGCAAAAATGCTGATGAAATCGTCGTCAAGAACTCCATTTTAATTTTCTCCCTCGATTGAAAAACCTATTTTGTTAAGCAATATCCCAAACCTTTTCCTCTTCCCCGACAGTAGAGAAAAAGCTACCTCACTTAACTAATAAAATAGGGAAGATTTTTCAATAGAATAATGAAAGTTTTTCAATAAAATATTTCATGACTTGGCAGGTAAAAACTTTTTGGGCACCGTGCAAAACCCATATTTAAAAAATGTCTCAGTGCGCCAATCATTGAATGTCACACAAAAACAAACTATTATATGGACTTCCAATATCGAGAAAAGAGACCTAGGCTTTTGGAGAGCCCGTTGCAATCCCTACTCAATAAACAAAAACTCATGATCTCCCAACACAAGGAGTTGGCTGAAATTATCTTCGATTTCGAAACTCGAAACAAATACGATATCTATGACCTCAATAAAAAACCCCTAGGCCATATTTTGGAGAGGGGAAAGGGCCTATGGCATTTCGTAAAGCGCCTTCTCCTTCGCTCCCACAGACCCCTCAGCATCGATGTGCTGGACGAAAACAGACAAAGGGCCTTGCACCTCCATCGCCGCTTCTTCTTTATCTGGTCCGATCTCTACGTGGATACCCCAGATGGGCGAAGAATAGGCCGTATTCACCGCCGATTTTCCATCATCCACAAAAAGTACGATCTTAGAGACGCAGGCGGAAACCTCATCGCCACCATCGAATCCCCCTTCTGGAGGTTATGGGCCTTTCCTCTTAAACGTCATGGGCAACAAATCGGTGTCATCACCAAAAAGTGGCAGGGATTGGCCAAGGAGTTTCTTGCGGACGCCGATAGCTTCCTGGTGGATTTTGGAGGACACCC
Source organism: Bacteriovoracales bacterium (assembly GCA_026713835.1). Taxonomy (GTDB): domain Bacteria; phylum Bdellovibrionota; class Bacteriovoracia; order Bacteriovoracales; family Bacteriovoracaceae; genus JAPONP01. Next base: position 1,494 of record JAPONP010000191.1, on the reverse strand, counting down.
GTGGGGTCGGGAGGAAAAACTCATTATTTTTTCAGCGGCCATCAGCATTGACTTCGACCATTTTGAAGATAATTCCATGCGCTCCTCTCTTCCTTTTCCTTAGTGCTCAAGAACTCCTCTTACGGGTTCACCGGAATCATCGGATTTATCATCCCCTGTCGTCGCCTTCCTGGGCCCATCATAAATCTCTTTTGAATCTTTCGTCTCTTCTTTCTCTCCCAAGGATATATCCTCCGTTAGGCCAAAGAGGTTTCTCGCATGGGTGAAAAGAGATCTTTTGGAGCGGGAGACACTCTCAAGGGGCGAGCAATAATAATGTTCTTCACTCTCTTCCCCCAACACCCCCCGAAGTACCGCCCTCCCCGAATAAGGATCGAGGGCCACGACCTCTCCCTGCAATGGGCCGTCTTCATCAACCTTAACCTCATCTCCCACGCATATTCTCTTGTCTTCTCCCAAACAACCCGACGTGAGCCCAAGGGCCTCACTGGAAACACCGGATCTCAGTTCCCGGAGAAACGGCGTCCCCCCACCGATATCCAATAAAACCCTCTTGGTATAGGGGTTGATGGCCTGAACTTCCGCGGGCCCTATAGGGAGTTTGGCCCCACAGGCCAGCGTGGGATACACTTTCTCCCCAACACAGACTTTATCTTGATCCATACATCCCGATGTCAGCCCAACATTGGGAGATTCCTTATCATGGATGAGATAGAGAGTGGTCTCATTCCCCTCCACCTTGTGAGAGATGACAGGCCCTCCACTGATGGGGTCAATCCCTACGACCGACGACAAATCATCCTTGTTATCATACCTCACCAAAACACCGTCACCGACACATATCGCCTCATCCTCATCATCCATACATCCCTCGGCCAAAATGATGGAACGCTCTGAAAGCGTTAGCCTCTCTTTTTCGGCCACAATTTTTCTCTTCAATATATTCTTGGGTATAATTTTGCGCTCGATGATAACCTCTTTGGAAATGGGGTTGATTGCGACCACTTTGACTTTTTTGAGTTTCCCTTCATCCATCATCTCATCTTTTATGTAGGAATCCATCCCGGCACACACCCCGTTATCCGTACACCCCGAGGTTATCCCGATCCTGTTTATGCTCATATCCCTTTCTTTGGAAAAATACTTATTGTTCTCTACGCTCTTGTCGTATTCAAGATAAACCTCTCCGTCCCGGCCTATTTTGCCCACTCTTGCAAAAACGTGTTCCGGCATATAGCCATCGCGAATGGCCTCCCCCGCCTTTCGGATCATGCTAAGATTTTTGATATGTTGAATGACCCAATCCGGAATCTCTATGCTCTTAGAGCCTTTATAGTTGCGCACTTCGAGCTTCCCCTTCTTATACTCCTTAAGACCACGTTCAATCTCACGCTCCCTAGGCCCAAAATATTCTTCATAGTACTTGGACGCTTCTTCGGGATTATGCACGAGGATCGGCACCCGCACCCGATCTCCCGGACATATTTGGGCCCG
>JAPONP010000190.1 GCA_026713835.1 Bacteriovoracales bacterium | reverse complement strand
AATGTTGTCACGATAGTACACCCGTTGATTCATCACATTTTTTCAGTAATGAAACATCACGGCCCGGAAAAGATCGAAAAACAAGGCAAGATGGCGTGGACACCTTCGGGCCGCTTTCACGTTGCCGATGCGACTCTTATGATTTTCGACACGTATCCCATTCCAACAAAAAGCATGGGCAGAGTCCATGCCGCCCCTTTGGGCCTATCTTCCGGGGAGGCAGTTGCACTGAGATGTTGAATTCAGGTGTCCACGTCGCATCGTCAATCTTGAGCCTTTAAAGGGCTTTAAAATAATAGCAGGAATAGGTCGTTTGGAGTCTATATTTGGAGGAGTTGTCGTGGTCTTCTTCCATAGAGAGAAGGACGAAATAATCCTCAAATTTTCTTAGGGGCATCAAGGTCGAGGTCGATTGAGTCGTTTGGGACTCTTTTTTGAAAGTCAACTGTATGGCCAAAGTTCCAAGATAATCCACCATTTCGAGATGACCTAGAGAGAATATCCACTTTAATGAATCTTCGAGGGCCCCCCTGGCCTTCTCTTTACTCCAAAAATCAAAGAAGCTAGCTTTGTTATGGAAGTCAATGCCCGAGTAAGCCAAGGATTTTTGTTTGCCTTCGGGGAAACCGGGGCCGTGATCATTAGGGTTGGGCCGATGGGGAGTAAAGGTGAGAAGAGACGGCATGGCCTGATTGGGCCTTTGCTTGGAGTAGCAGCGACCCACATAGATTTCGTCTTCGTTTTCGACGAGTTTCTCGTGGGAGATATTATCACCGGATCGAAACCATTCCGTAAGAGTTGAAAATTTATCTTCTTGAGTTGGGTTTTGGGCCAAAGCGAAGGGGGAAAGGAGTGATAGAAAGGATAAAACGAGTAGGGATTTCATTGGCTTCTCCTATTGATGAAAGATGAGCTTCTTACTGCTCTCTAGTCAGCCTATACTCTCTGGGCCATTAGCCGTCAGTCAATATGTAAAAATGATACATTATCCACCAATTTTTCGTCTCGAAAAGGCGATGGTTAAAACCTCATCGAAATGAGAGACGGGGAAAAATCTGAGTCCTTTTCGGTGGCGTTCGGGAACCTCTTTGAGGTCTTTTTCATTTTCCTTAGGCAGAATGATCTGGCGAATGCCGGCCCTCTTGGCCGCCAAAACCTTTTCTTTGATTCCTCCTACGGGAAGGACTTTTCCCGTCAGGCTAAGTTCTCCCGTCATGGCCAATTCGGTTCTGACCTTTTTCCCTTTGGCCAATCCGTACATGGCCAAGGCCATGGTGATGCCCGCACTGGGCCCGTCTTTGGGAACGGCCCCTGCGGGAAGGTGGAGGTGAACTTCGTGGGTGGAGAGGAAATCTTTGGATTTGGTCGAAGTGTCGCCGGATTCGTCGTCTCCGATTGCACTGTCGCTTCCTCTCTTCTTTTTTCTTACAACGTTGGCCACGGGGGTTTTTCTCCCCCTCTTGGAGGCCTTTGGGGAGGAGATCTCATCGTCTTGGAGCATTTTTTGAATATAACTGTAGGCGATATTGGCCGATTCGTTCATGACATCGCCCAGTTGTCCCGTGAGCTTAAATCCTTTTCCCTTGAGGGGGATGGTTTCGATATGCAAGATATCTCCACCAAGGCCCGTCCAGGCCAGCCCCGTGACCACTCCGGGACGGGCTCCCTTTCCGATCTTTTCCGAGCTAAATCGCTTGGGCCCCAAAATGTTTTCCAAGTCTTGAGGCTTGGGGGCAAATTTGGTTTTTTGCTTTGAACTCACCTTTTCCAAGGCGGCCCGACGACAGATTTTGGCCATGCTTTGTTCCACGACCCGAACGCCCGGGCCCCTTCCGTAGTCTTCGATGAGTTTTTTGATGAGGGTTTGGGTGATGGAGATATTTTTGGAAGTGAGTCCGTGTTTTTTGATCTGTTTGGGCAAAATCCATTTGTGGGTGATGGAGAGTTTTTCCTCTAGGGTATAGCCCGGAAGTTCGATCACTTCCATGCGGTCGAGAAGGGGAGAGGGGATATTTTCCGTGGAATTGGCCGTGGCGATGAACAAAACCTTTGAAAGATCGAAGGGAACGTCGAGATAGTTATCGATAAAGGAGGAGTTTTGTTCCGGGTCTAAAACTTCGAGGAGGGCCGAGGCCGGGTCCCCTTGAAAGGATTGCCCCAATTTATCGATTTCATCGAGAACGATAACCGGGTTATTGGTTTGAACTCTTTTGAGGGTTTGGATGAGTTTGCCGGGCATGGAACCGATGTAAGTTCGCCTATGCCCTTTGATTTCGGCCTCATCTCTCATCCCTCCCAAGCTAAAGCGATAAAACTTTCTTTCCAGGGCCTTGGCGATGCTTTTCCCAAGGCTCGTCTTTCCCACACCCGGAGGGCCTGCAAAGCAAAGGATAGTTCCGTCGTAATGGGGGCGAAGTTGTCTCACGGCCAAGAATTCCAAAACCCTCTCTTTGGCCTTTTCGAGACCGTAGTGATCCTTGTTCAAGATGGCCTTGGCCTTGTCGATATCTTTGGCGTCTTCCGTGGTGACGCTCCAGGGAAGATCCACCAACCATTGGAGATAGGTTCGGGTGACGTTGTATTCCGGAGAGGTTTCCGGGATGCTTTCCAGTCGTTCGAGCTCTTCGAGGGCCACCTTTTGGGCCTCTTCGGTCATCTTGGCCTTTTCGATCAAGTCATTGAACTTTTTGATGTCTTTGGCCTTATCGTCTTCGTCCATCCCCAATTCATTGCGAATGACCTTGAGTTGTTCTCTTAGGAAGTATTCCTTTTGGTGTTTGTTGACCTTATCGTTGACCTCATCGGTGATCTTTTTTTGAATATCGGACACCTCCTTTTCCCTTTTGAGATAGATCAGGAGTTTGGCAAATCTCTTTTTGACCACGAGGGTTTCGATAAAATCTTGGGCCTCCGGAATATCGAGGGAGAGGGCGAAGGCCACCAAGTCGGCCAGGGAACCGGGGCCCGGGGAATTGAGCATGGCGAGCTTCATCTCTTCGTTAAAATAGGGATTGATTTCGCTGAGCTTTTTCACCTGGTGGATGACACTTCTCACATAGGCATCCAACTCCTCGTCGGATTCAAGCACATCGTCTAAAATATCGTGTTGAATGACGATGAGAGGGCCTTCGGAAACGAATGAGTCGATCCGGTATCGTCGGATTCCGTGAACCAAGATATTGACGGAACCGTCGGGAAGATGCAGCCTCTTGACCACTTTGCACAAAACCCCCACCCTATAGATATCCTTCGAGGAGACTTGAATGATGGGCCGATCCTCTTCCCCAAGATCGTTCTCTTCGTACTCTTCGCCCTCTTCGTACTCTTCTCTCCCTTCCCCGTCATCCCCTTTTTGGGGTCCTCCCTTATGCTTGACCAAATTGAGGGCCAGGTATTCTTGTTGGCTCAGGCTTTCATCGAGTTCGGTCGTGTATCGATCCTGACTCAAAACGATGGGGGCGATCATTCCCGGAAAGATGGGCCCGTTCATGATGGGAACCACGACCAATTCTTTGGGGATGTCGGCTGATGGGGGGGCAGGGTTTTTGGTTTTGGTTTTGGCTTTGGCTTTGGTCATTTTTCCCCTTTTTCCCTCAATACGGGATGGGCCCTACGAAGTCAAACGGGTTCGTCATGGAACCACTATGGGGGCAAAGGAAAAGAAAGCAAGGTTTGGAGGGGGATTCATTTTTGGAATTATCGGAATAAAGGGACGTGGTGTATGACACACCTCACGATGGATCGAGAGGGGGTTCTTCCGGAGTTTCCGGAGCCGCCCTGATTCCCCCATAGACTTTGGCCCCCAAAACCGTGCCCAGGATAGGGGCGACGATATAGAGCCATAGGTTGGCATCATTTCCCGAAAGGAGGGCGGGCCCTATGCTTCTGGCCGGGTTCATGGAGGCACCGGTGAGAGGGCCTCCCACGAAAGCGGCCAAGGCCACGGTGGCCCCGATGGCGACGCCGGCCAGGTCTTGGCTGGCCCTGGAGTCGATGGCCGTTCCCATGACCACAAACATAAGAAAGAAGCTCAGGAGAACCTCGATCAAAAACCCTCCCGGAACGGAGACGGCCAGATGGGTGCCTCCAAATTGGTGAGAGGATCCCCAGATAAGAAGATGGGAATAAGAGGCCAAAGCGGCCCCGAGAATTTGAGAGGCGATATACCCGGGCACTTTTTTGCCGGGAAATTTTTTGGCGGCCCAGAAGGCCACGGTGACGGCCGGGTTGATATGGGCCCCGGAGACATGGCCTAGGGTGTAGATCACGACGGAGACGACTGTCCCCCAGATGACGGGAATGAAAGGGCCTGCATTATTGGGGTTGATCTCAAAGAGGATGATGGAGCCGCACCCAAAAAAGATGAGAAAAAATGTTCCGATACATTCGGCCATACATTTTGAAACGGTGTCGTTGAACTTCATATCAGCTCCGCATTATTCATATCGGCTCCGCATTATAGGGATATTTCACCGGGTTGCCAATGGCCTTGGCCTAATGGGGGAGGGAGGGGAAGGCGATATTGGTTTGGTCGGCCCATTCCAAGGCCTCCTCGTAACCGGCGTCCGCATGGCGGACGATGCCCATGCCGGGGTCGCTGTTGAGGACCCGTTTGAGCCTTTCGTCCATTTCCGGGGTTCCGTCTGCGCAGATCACCATGCCCGCGTGTTGGGAGTAACCGATGCCCACACCCCCTCCGTGGTGGAGGCTCACCCAAGAGGCCCCGTTGACCGCATTGATGAGCGCATTGAGAAGCGGCCAATCGCTGACCGCGTCACTTCCGTCCCGCATCCCCTCCGTCTCCCTATAGGGGGAGGCCACGGAACCGCAGTCGAGGTGATCCCGTCCGATGACGATAGGGGCCTTGAGTTTTTTTTCCCTCACCAATCTGTTGAATAAAAGGGCGGCCTTTTCCCTCTGACCGTAGCGAAGCCAACAAATGCGGGAGGGAAGTCCTTGAAAGGCGATCCTCTCGTTGGCCTTCTCCAACCAGTTGGCGAGCTTTTGATCCTCCGGGAAAAGTTCGGCCAAGGCCTGATCCGTTCGGTGGATATCGTCCGGGTCGCCGGAGAGGGCCACCCAACGAAAAGGCCCGGAGCCCCGGCAAAAGAGGGGACGAATATAGGCGGGAACAAAACCCGGAAAATCGAAGGCATTGGCGACACCTCCCTTCTTGGCCCCTTCTCTCAAATTGTTGCCGTAATCGAAGACGTGGGCCCCCCGCTCTTGAAAGGCCAACATAGCCTTCACCTGATGGGCCATGGTGGAATAGGAGAGATTCGTATAGGTTTGGGGATCGCTCTTTCTAAGCTCCAAGGCCTCTTTGAGACCCATGCCCTTGGGAACGTAACTGTCCAGAGGATCGTGGGCCGAGGTTTGATCCGTTATGAGATCCGGCAAGACCCCCTTTTGAAGAACGAACTCGAAAAAATCTGCGGCGTTGCCCACAACTCCTATGGAATAGGCCTGGCCCTTTTCCTTCAAAGCTAAGGCCTTCTCAAGACCGTCCTCAAAGGACTCGGCGATTTCATCGAGATACCGAGTCTCAATCCTTTTTTCCAAACGCTTCGGGTCCACGTCGGCCCCGAGAAAAACCCCTCCACCCATGACTGCAGCGAGGGGTTGGGCCCCTCCCATGCCCCCAAGGCCTGCGGAAAGGACGAGTCGGCCCTTGAGATCTTTCCCTTCGCCGTAGTGCTTTTGGGCCGCGGCCATAAAGGTTTCGTAAGTGCCCTGGACGATCCCCTGGGTTCCTATATAGATCCAAGAGCCTGCCGTCATCTGGCCGTACATGGTAAGGCCCTTGTTTTTAAGGCGGTTGAAATGCTCGAGATGGGCCCAATGGGGAACGAGATTGGAATTGGCCAAGAGGACTCGGGGGGCCTGAGGGTGGGAAGGCATCAGGGCCACGGGCTTGCCGCTTTGGATGAGAAGGGTCTGATCGTCTTCCAAAACCTTTAGGGCCTCGATGATATCCCACAAGGCCTTGTGATTTCTGGCCGCTTGGCCGCTTCCCCCATAGACGATGAGCTCGTTTCGATCCTCGGCCACATCCGGGTGAAGGTTATTGAGAAGGCAGCGCAGGGCCGCTTCCTGGTGCCAGCCCTTGCAGGTGAGCCGATCTCCCGTGGGAGGGAGGGGGATTGTCTTCGGGGTCTTTTGGCCTTTGGCACTCATCTAAGTTTTCCCGTCACCCGTTCACAGGTTTCGACGATGGCATTGGAATCGATGAGACCCTTGATGAGGGCGATATCTTTATGGAGGGGGCGATCTTTGCGGATGGGAGGAACGTGGCGGCGGATGAGATCATAGACGGCTTTGAGGGGGGCGGGAGGGGAGAGGGGTTTTAAAAACTCTAGGCCTTGGGTATTGCAGAGAAATTCGATGGCCAAACATTGTTTGACGTTTTCTAGGATCTCGTGGAGTTTCCTTCCCGATGTCACTCCCATGGAGACGTGATCTTCTTTGTCCCCGGATGTGGGAATGGAATCCACGGAGGCCGGGTGGCAAAGGACTTTATTTTCGCCCACCAGTGCAGCTGCACTCACCTGGGCGATCATGAGACCGGAATGAAGACCGCTATCATGGGTTAAAAAACCCGGAAGATCGCTAAAATAGGGATTCATCATCTTTTCGATCCTCCTTTCCGCAATGTTGGCCAGTTCGGAAAGTCCCATGGCCAAATAGTCCATGGAAAGGGCCAAGGCCTGGCCGTGAAAATTGCCACCGCTTACGATTTCGCGAGATTTTGAAAAGACGAGAGGATTGTCTGTCACCGCATTGATCTCCACTTGGGCAATCTTTTTTGCGTGGGTGATGGTTTCCCGTGAGGCCCCGTGAACTTGGGGAGCGCATCTCAAACTATAGGGGTCTTGAACCTTGGGGCAATCTTTGTGGGAGGAGGCGATCTCACTTTCTTTCAAAAGAAGTCTCAAGTTAAAGGCCGAATCCACCTGACCCTCATGGGGTTTGGCCAGATGAAGCCCCTCGTGAAAGGCCTCGGATGTTCCCCTCATGGCCTCCAGTGAAAGGGCACAGGCGATATCGCTCAGTTTGGCCAAGCGTTCGGACTCCACGACGGCCAAGGAGGCCAAGGCCCCCATGACGGCGGTGCCGTTGATAAGGGCCAAACCGTCTTTGGCCCCCAAAACGGCCGGGGTTTTGCCGTGGGACTTCAAGGCCTTGTCACCGGAAAGAACCTTGCCCCCGCAAGTGACCTCTCCTTCTCCTATGAGGGCCAAGGCCACATGGGCCAAGGGGGCCAAATCCCCACTGGCCCCTACGCTGCCCTTTTGGGGGATGACGGGGATGATGTCCAGGTTTAAAAAGTCGATCAAAAGCTCGACGATACGGGGCCCAATCCCGGAAAGCCCGGCCACGAGACAATTGGCCCTGAGAAGCATGACGGCCCTGGAGACCTCCCGTCCGAAGGCGGGCCCAATGCCCGTGCAATGGGAACGGATGAGATTGTATTGAAGGGCCGAAAGGTCCTCTTTTTTGATCCTCTTATCCGAAAGGGCCCCAAAGCCCGTGTTGATGGAATAGATGGGTTTTTGTCCGTCGAGGATTTGGGAGACAAATTGCCTAGACTCTTTCATTTGGGCCAGGGATTGGGGATGGATGGAAAGTTCGATTTCTTGGGGCCCGGCATGAGACGCACGCCAAACCTGATCGAGAGTGAGAGAATGACCGTCTAGGACTAGGGACGAAGGCATCGAACCCTCTCAGTATAGGAATGTGGGGGGGCCCCAAAGATGGAGGAGCCGGCCACCAAGTTATCCGCTCCGGAAGCCAAGGCCTGCCTTGCGGTCTTTTCGTCGATGCCGCCGTCCACCTGAATGATAAAGTCGGTGCCCAAGGAGAGGCGGCGGGATCTTAGGAGTTTTATTTTTTCAAGGGCCTCGGGAAGGAAGGTCTGCCCCCCATATCCCGGCTCAACGCTCATCACGAGAACGAGATCGACCCTTTGGAGAACGTCGTCCCCGAGGGCCGAGACGGGAGTTTTGGGCTTGATGGAAAGACCCACACTTGGGTAAAACTCTTTGGCCGTTGCGATCAACTCCAAAGAATCCCGAACCGCCTCGTGATGAAAGGTGACATTGTACAAACCAAAGGTCTTCATCTTATCCACATGAAGGGCCGGGTTGGTCACCATGAGGTGGGCATCCAGGGGGTGTTCCGTGAGGCCTGAGATTCTTTCCACGATGCCGTGACCGAAGGTCAGGTTGGGCACAAAATGTCCGTCCATGATGTCCAGATGAATCCAAATGTCTTTTTCTCCTTTGAAGGCCTTGAGTTCCGATTCCATATTGGCAAAGTCGCAGGAAAGAAGGCTGGGAGAGATGATTGGGGGCGGCGCAGACATGGGCGGCATCCTAACATGGAAGGCCCTTTTCAGGAAAGATGAATTTTGTGGCGAAAACCGTTGAGAAGTTCCGTATCGGAGCAGACCTTTTTGCCTTCCAATTGAACGGTTTTGAGGCGAACGGTTTGATCCTTGGCGCCCACGAGAAGGAAGCCGTGTTTTGCGCTGCATTCTCCTGGGGAGAGAGAGCTATGGGAGGGGGCGGGGGCCAGTTCAAAAACCTTGAGGAGTTTTTTGTTGAGGTAACAAAACGTCCCCGGCCAAGGGTCAAAGGCCCGCAGGCGATTTTCAATTTCCACGAGGGTATGGGAGGCAAATTGCAGATGCCCGTCTCGTTTGGAAAGGGTGGGGGCAAAACTGGCGTGGGCCTCATCTTGAGGGGTCAATGGGAGAGAGTCGCTTGTGATTTGGTCCACGAATGAGTCCATGGCGAGGGCCGATTCTTCTTTGAGCTTTTCGTAGAGGGAACTTCCATTATCTTCTCTATGGATGGGCACGGTTTTTGAAAGGGCGATGTCTCCGGCATCCATTTTTTTGACCATCTTTTGAATACTCACCCCGGTTTGTGTGTCGCCGTTGAGGAGGGCGTATTGGATGGGAGCGGCCCCACGGTATTTGGGAAGAAGGGAGGTGTGGATATTAAAACAACCCCATTTGGGGAGACTGAGGATTCTCGAAGAGAGAAACTGGGAAAAGGCAAAGACTACGATGAGATCAAGGCCCTCTTTTTCCAGTTGACTCAAAAACTCCTCTTCTTTGTTGATTCCATTCGTTTGCAATAAAGGGATGTTTTGATCTTTTGCAAAGAGGGCCACGGGAGGGTCTTTCATCTTCATTCCCCGGCCGGCCTTTCGGGGGGGCATGGAGACGATAAAGTCCAATTGAATATGGGGGTTTTGATGGAGGGTCTTGAGTGTGGGAAGGCAGATATCGGGAGTGCCGAAAAAAACGGTTTTTATCATGAATAGGATTGTTCTTGGAGTTCTCTCTTTTTTCTTTTCATGATCTTTTTGATGTGCAGGTCTTTTTTGAGCATGGAGAGGTGTTCGATGAAAAGAATACCGTTGAGGTGATCGGTTTCGTGTTGGACGCACACGGCGAGAAGTTCTGAGGCCTCAAGGGTGTGCTTTTCTCCTTTGAGGTCTTGGTACCAGACGGTGCAATAACGGTATCTCGTCACATCGTCATAGATGCGGGGGACGCTGAGACAACCCTCCCTATAGACGATCTCGTCGTGACAGTTTGTGATGGAAGGGTTGATGAAAATTTTTGGGTTGAAGCCATTGGGACGATAGATCTTTTCCCCGTCCGGGCCCACCTCTTTTTTTCGGTCGTAGTCGATATCCACCACAAAGATTCTTTTGGACAATCCAATTTGGGGAGCGGCGAGGCCTACGCCGTGGGATTTATACATGGTGTAGATCATATCGAAGCACAGTTTTTCCAACTTCTCATCAAAGGTCTCTACGGGGGCGGCCACCTCTTTGAGGATGGGATCGGGGTAGGTGTGAATTTTGAGGAGATCCCCCTCATATCGGTAATTTTCTAAGTCATTTTTTATTTCGGTTTTTCTTTCCGTATTCATTTGAGGGAAACTATAACATATTGAAGGGTTGAGGCTCAATGGCAATGTGTATTGGCCATTATGACCCCTCACCTATGGGGGCTAACATATTGAAAATAAAAGGTTTACAAAAATTGTCCATGGACTGGGACTTTTAAACCAGCGATTTTTCCACCGGCTGCCGAAACTCTCTCAAGGGGTTTTTCATGGACAAAAAAGAGATCGCTGAGGCCATTATCGGGACGGTCGTCGATAGAATCGGAAACGCTCTCACGGCCTTTCATCACTCTCTCTTAGAGCTTGAGGCCCAAAAGCCGATGGATCAAAATATCCAAAATATGAGGGCGACTTACGATAAAATCGAATCCTTTTTAAAGGCCATAAGAAAAGTGGATACGTCGAAGATAGAATCCCTTTGTCGTTCCGATAAGCAAGGGTTGATTAAATACATCGAATTACCGTAAAGGTAGGAATCTCCAAAGAAAAGATTAGAGAGAGCGAGAGGATGTCACGAATCTTGAGATCACGAGTCCCCAGAGAGCGGGAGTGGCAAAGACGGCGATGAGGGGAGGGATTTTGGCCGAATTTCCAAGTTCGAGGAAGATATTGTGAACGGACCAGTGGGTGGCGAGAAGGCCCAAGGTAATGAGGATATTTTTGCCAAAAGAGGAGTTTCTTTGGTTCGGAGAATAGATGATTCCCATGGGGAGGAGAGCAAAAAGGAGACAAATGATGGTGGTTGAGATTTTTTTGAAAAGAAAAATTTCATATTCGTTGGACAAGATCCCCGATTTTTTTATTTGAGAGACGAATTTAAGCAGAGCGATGGGGCCTAGGGCACTCAGGTCATTGTCGATTCTATCAAAATCTAGTGGAGATTCCTCTAGGGAAAGTTGTAAGGTGTCCCTGTTTTCTAACTCGGGAAATCTTGGTCCTTCAAGGTCTTTGGCAATTTGAACATTTGATAAAGACCAAGTATGGGTTTCATTCCCTAGGGCCTGTTCGGCCTTTATGATTTTGGTGCTTTCGTTGTTTTCATTAAAATAGAAAAAGGTTGGTTTAATGAGAGTTTTTTTATTTTTGTCATAGGCCAAGTAGGAGACGTAGTATTTTTTGCTTCGATACCATATTTGGCCGTGTCCCAAAATACTGGAAAGAAGACTTTTATGGTTTTTTTGTTTAAATTTTTTATTTCTATCCGTGACCATCATTTTATGGAGTTTTTTAAATGATGGATCGAGGTACACCACATTGATAAATTGGAGGGCCGTGATGAGAGAAGCTATTTGGAGAATGTAAAAGATCAGTTTTTTCCTTGAAAGACCCAAGGCCAAGACGGCCACGAGTTCGTTGCGGCTTCGTAGAGAATGGAGGGAAAAGAGGGTGGCCATTAGGCATGAAATGGGAATGATATGGGAGAGGTAGTAGGGCATGGAGAGGAAGTAATTGATCATAATATCGGAAGTGGGGATTGAGGTTCTCGAAAATTGGGTGATGAGTTCACCGACCGTAAAGAGAAGAAAGAGACTAAAAAAGGCCACGGAGAATGCTTTGAGCCATTCTTTCCAAATGAGTTTTTGTAGAAGGGTTTTGCCAAAAAAGTTCATTCCATTACCATTCTATGTGTTTCAAAGGGGTGGGTAAAGATTAAAAGTAACTGCTCACCCCCCCGGCAATCTTGGCAGTCGACTGCCTCGTCGCTTTCCTGCGACGTGCAGGAAGCACGCCTCGGTCGCTCCTCGTTGCCTCCTACCAATCTTATCCGGGTGGAGAACAGTTACCTTGCCTTTATTACAGTTTT
>JAPONP010000189.1 GCA_026713835.1 Bacteriovoracales bacterium | reverse complement strand
TAAAGGCAAGGTAACTGTTCTCCACCCGGATAAGATTGGTAGGAGGCAACGAGGAGCGACTGAGGCGTGCTTCCTGCACGTCGCAAGGAAGCGACGAGGCAGTCGACTGCCAAGATTGCCGGGGGGTGAGCAGTTACGATTTTTACTAAGCATTTGTCTTTTGGCCCTTTTTACCTTGAAGGAAAGCATCGACGATGAGAAGAAAGGCCCCTACGGAAATGGCACTGTCGGCGACATTGAAGGCCGGAAAGTGGGAATTTTTCCAATGGAAATCTAAAAAATCCACGACGTACCCATAGGCAAAACGATCGATTAAATTTCCAACGGCACCGGCCAAAATGAGACTATAGACGATGCCCGGAAGAATTTCTTTTTTTCGATGAGTCCATACGAGCCAAACGAGCCAAAGACAGGCCAAAACGGGAAATATCAAAAAAAGGACACTTCTTACATAACTATCGGCCATGGCAAATAGTCCGAAGGCCCCTCCCGTATTCCTAACGTATGTCAGATTGAATAATCCATCGATAACGACAACGGAATCCCCGTAAGAAAAATGGGATTGAATCACTCCTTTTGTTATTTGATCGGTCAAAATGATGCCCACAATTCCTAAAGATAAGGCCCAAATTCGATTCATCGTCACATCCCTAATCTTGTTTCCACATATAGTCTTGAAGGTTATGTTTTTCTGTTAATACGGTAAAAAGATCATTTTTGAAACCCATAAACCCGTTACAACTCAAAAAATCGTATTCTAAAGGGGCCTTCATGAGCAATTGCCTCGCTTTAAAATAGAGGGGCATAAAATGTTCCCGGCTCACATTATTTATGAAGACGGATTTTATATAGGAATGTTTTTTGCTTCCAAGGACAAAATTTTGACAAAAGTTAAGCAAAGGTAAAGCGGCAAGTTTAAAGGCCTGTTGTAAATCACTCTTCCCGGCCTTTGGCATCCCCCTCCTCAATATGTTCAAGGGAAGAAAAAGAACATCGATGGCCCCTATAAGACAAAGCGATAAAAGCGAAAGGCCCGTATCTAAATAAAGATGAAGGGGAAATAGCATCCTCGTCATGTGGTATCTATAAAGGATGCCCCTTTCCTCCAAGCTGAGAGAAGAAAAGCACTCGGAAGAAACGGCCAACGTGGCCCGGCCAAAAGGCCCTTTGAGCAAATAGGAGTTTATCTGCTCGGAATGGTAAATATAGATTTTCGGGGATTGGACTCTGAGTTGCTTGGAAATGGTTTCCAGAATGAGATAATCTTCAAAATGAGTTGAGGAAGAGGCCATTTTCCCATGGATTTGCCCCATAAAAAGACGAGGCGCACAAACAAGGGCCGAAAAGAGAACCAAATTTAAGCCGAGGAGGGGCCAAAGGAGGGAGCCGGAGAGGATGAAGCAGGGCAAAAGAATGACGGATTCAAAGAGGGCGAGAGTCGTCAAAAACTTGATAGCCTTGAGCATGAAAATCTCGATATTTACTCTAACCTATTGAAATTACAGCATTGTCAATATTACGCATGTTATCAGAAAACCGTGGACGTGGGCCCTCAAACATTGTATATAGGAACTTAGTCTATCAACTTCGATTGTACCCTAGGGGAGAGGGGATAGGCCCTTGTTTTTTATGAAAAAGTCGGTCGGGTAAAGGAGAAAAACCACGGTCGATTGAGGAGGCTTTTTTAGGGGATGGGCACGCCTTGCGAGCTTGATGAGGCCATGGAGGCCGTAGCGGAATACAAGGCTTTGGATTCCCTCAAATTGAGCGATGAGCTCGTTTGCGAATGTTGGCCCGTTTCCTACAGACAAGTGACCCAATATCTGGAAAGGCCCGGCCATGACGGGAAAAGCTCGGCGGATGTCTTACATGCATTGCGCATTGCTCAAGGATGTGGGACGTGTTTGGATAAAGCCTGCCGTTTTATTGAAAGGATGAGAAGGAACCACAATGTCGGAATTTAACCGCTTGCTTTTTGGAACCGCAGGGTCTCCCCTGAGTACTCCCAAAAGAAATAACCCCATCGAAGGCGTCAAAAGAATCCATGAACTTGGATTGGACTGTATGCAACTCGAATTTACCCACGGGGTTCGAATGAAAGAAGAGGTCTCCAGTGAACTTCGCAAAATATCCTATGAATTGAATATCCCCCTGACCTCCCACGGCCCCTACTATATCAATCTCAATGCGAGAGAACAGGATAAAATTGACTCATCCGTGGAGCGAATCATCCAGACAGCCAAGATCTCCGATCTGTGCGGTGCAGACTCCATGACGTTCCATGCGGCTTTTTACATGAAGGATTCCCCTTACGATGTTTTTGACCTCGTAGAAAAAAGTATGAATGTTATCGAAGAGAGGCTCAGTCGGTTGGACATCGAAATCGAGCTTCGTCCCGAGCTAACCGGAAAGACCAGCCAGTTTGGCTCCCTTGAAGAACTCATTCAACTCACAAAGCAAGTCAATTCATGCCTTCTCTGTCTCGACTTTTCCCACCTCTATGCAAGGACAAAAAAGTTTAATACTTACGAAGAATTTTGTTCCGTTCTTGCAACTATTGAAGAAAGCCTTGGGCGAGAACAACTCGAAAATATGCATGTTCATCTTTCGGGAATTAGCTCTAATTCCAAGGGAGATCTTAAACATCTCAACTTTGAAGATTCAGATTTCAATTGGAAAGATCTTATTCGGGCACTCCGTCACTACAAATGTCGTGGCCATATCATCAGCAATAGTCCAAACCTAGAAGAAGATGCCCTGATGCTAAAAAATTATTATATGTCTTTGCATTAAGAGCCAACGTTTCCGACCGCAAGATCGCCGTAGGGATGACAATTACTATTTTTCTTGAATTTTGATGGGACTTGTTGGCTCATGAAATTCTTTGATATTAGTGATATCTGCAATTTTCCATACACCATCAATGTTTTCAACGGTGGCCATCTTTTTTGTCTCCACGATAAATGATTTTTCATCACCGTTAAATCGATCGTATTTGATGATATAGGAAATTGAACATTTCTGACCCGTACATTGGGCCTTAAGAATTTTGAAATACTTTTTCTTAACCTGCATTTGAGAAAAACTTTCAAATGCATCATCCGACATTTGCAATATGGATTGATGAAAGTTTCCGGAAGTCATTTCCAGTATTCTTTCTTTTGTTTGTCCACTAGAAAATCTATAGTTGACAAATTTTGTCAGCGTTTGAACCGGGTCATTTTTTTGGGCACAGGATGAAATCATCAAAAAAATGCCCATTAAGGCCATCATCTTCATTTTGGCCCTCCTTTAGAGAATGAGATATTGTGGCGTCAAAGAAGCCTCATCCATAATCTTGTAAAAGTCCTGCCAATTAAACCTTTTTTCTTCATCTATGTTAAAAATAACACCTATCCCCTGATTTGCCACACGAGAGACAATTTTGCCCTCATTTTCAAATACTTTACCATTATATTCAGTCTGAATTTTTAACTGACCATAAAGTTTCTCCTCAATTTTACCTCCGAGATGGACAAAACAACTAATTTCATCCCAATTCGTCAAAACACCTTCATGGATCATTTCATCCTTCAGCGTAACTTTCACCTTAATTTTTATAGAAATAGGATCATCCAATTCATTTTTTAACATATTGGGGTTGTAACAACTAAAACTTAATACTTGTTTCCATCCTTGCCCTAAGAAATAAGCGAGAACGCAATAAAAGAAGATAATAAATAGGATGGCCTTATTAAAATTTTCGTAGATATAGGCCAGTAAAATAAATGCAGTGACAAAAGAAGCAATAGAATAAAAATAAATCGAATATTTTGAATAGCGAACCGCAAAGATAATAAATACCACAAATAAAAGAAAAATCGTGGAATAGGATTGTATAAATTCATAAAATAAATAAACACTAAACGAAGATGTCTCCTTTGAAAAAGCCATCGCTACATAAATAGTGATAATACTCAAGAAACAATAGGACACCATGTTGTAGAGGACGCTATGGTGGCTAACTATACGCATACCCAATCTCCAAATTTAAGAGCCTATCCCAAAACCACCTTCGTGATGAAAGCGAGCGAGATTGTGCCCGGCAAGGATGAAGGCAAAAAATGTCTGAAGGCGTGCTTGTGGCACGTTGAGGGTATTTTTTGCCTAAAGACGAAGCCCGGCACAATTGCAGCAGGTTGCAATAGAAGGTGGTTTTGGGATAGGCTCTAAGTTGTAAAAACATAAAAACTCTATAAAATAAAATTATGATACCTCATTTAGAAATTAGTAAACAGTGCATCCTTTGTGATAATTGTAAGCTCGTTTGCCCTGAAAATTCAATTTTTAGAGAAACAGAAAGATATTCTATTGAAACCTGGTCCTGTACATTGTGTAATCTTTGCATAGAAGTTTGCCCGGTGAACTGTATTGACCTTGTAAACTAAGGGCCTATTCGGCTTCATACAAATCGATCAATTTATCGGATTCCAACTTAAAGGCTTCATTATCCATCGTTATCTTCAAATCCCTAAAACAATACTCATTGATATTTTTTGAATGATCGGAATTGAATGATGCACTCATCCTCTCTACATTGACACCCTTAACCTTTTTTAAGAACTCAAAAAAATCTCCGCTCTCCTTCTTTTTCATCTGCTCTAAAAGGGATATGAATTGTTTAATATACAAATCGATCGTGCCAAGATCATAATAAGGGCCCTCTCCGTTGACAACTTTGACTCTTCTCTTTTTAGGATCGGCGATCGACTTGAATAATCCAATCGCCTTAGTTTCATCTTTAATCGTAGAACAATTGATGAGGGCCACTCCGCTATAAGTCAGATAACGATCTATGGATGGATTGGAATTGATTCCTAACAGTTGACCTTCCTTAGATATTTCTAATTGATTATAACCCTGTGATCTACAAACCGGAAGAGCGAAAAGGATCGCATCAAAATCGTAGAGTTGGTTTATTTCATTTTTTATCTTTTCTTGACTGATGAAAAAAAATTGATCGACATTTGAAATGAGAACTGAGTTCAACTTAGGGTAATTATTCTTTAAGTTCAAAATGCCACCACCAACTCCCAGTAAATTCTTTTCATATAAACATTTAACCTCGGGAAGATGATTTGCGACAAATTTTTCAATTTTTTTAGCTTGGTGGTGTATATTTATGAACTTCCTCTTCGCTCCCGTCCAGTGGTAAAAATCAAATTGAAGCTCCAATAAAGTTTTTTCAAAAACAGGCCAAAGAGGCTTAGGCAATATATCACCGATTTTTCCCATTCGGCTCCCAAACCCTGCGGATAGAACAAAAAAAGCATCAATTTCCATAATAGATCGAAGCCAGATTTTTTTTCAAACTATGAAACTCTGTATATTTATCCATCGTTTTGCGTAGTTTTTCAAAAGCAGAACCAATATACTTAAGATATTGAAATTTGGATTTTAAATTGAAAAGAGATGAGAATGTTCCCAAGACTTTAAATGTCCTTTGGATACAGACAAGATCATAAAAATAAATGAAATCAGTATAATTTTTTTGATCGTCAACGATTTGGAAAAGATGCTCAAAATAATACTTTTTAAGATCTTCTTTATTGGCATGAGCTATCTCATAATAGCAATCATCGATAAGAGAAACGAGATCATATTGAGGAATCCCCAACCTGGCATCTTGGAAATCAATGATTGCAAGCTCATGATTTTTAGCCATTATATTCCTGGAGTGGAAATCTCGATGGGTAAAAACTTTAGACTTTTCACAAATCAAATCATTCACCTTTTTTAACTCAACTTGAATCTGCTCTATCTCTCTCTTCCATTGTTTTGTATCATTTTGAGTTATGAAATTAAAAAAATGCTCAATGGAAAAATCTATCTCTTCGTTAAATTTTTTGGCATCAAAGTTCAAATTTTGAAATGAATAATGATT
The DNA here is from genome assembly GCA_026713835.1 of Bacteriovoracales bacterium. Classification (GTDB taxonomy): domain Bacteria; phylum Bdellovibrionota; class Bacteriovoracia; order Bacteriovoracales; family Bacteriovoracaceae; genus JAPONP01. The sequence goes on along the minus strand of JAPONP010000189.1, from coordinate 1,422 downwards.
TTCATTAAAACGGTAGGACTGATATTTGATGACCGCATCGACGCACTCCTTATATGTATTGAGTTCTTTTTGTGGTGTAAAGCCCGCGAGATAATTTAAGAGAGTCCTATCGCCAAGGTCTTCCTCTAAAAGATATCCACTTTTAGCATCGGAATCATAAATTAAAGGAACTCTCAAACCGATTTTTGATAAAAAACTTTGAATCTCCAAAAAAGGGTAATCCTCACCATGAAAAGGCCTATCCAAACAAACGACATAGGTCTTTGACGACGTTATAATCCGGTAATATCTCCTCCGAGATGCATCTCCTGCGAGTTGTTCAATTTTATTTGGGGTTTCTTTTTTTATGGCACCCGAGTTGCAAGATTTTTGGAAAAGGGATTGGATAAAAGCAATCGATGAGGCTTCTTGATGCATCGCGGCTCCCATTCAAAGACGATGTACTAGGTCTTCAATATCATAACCTTTTGATCTCATTGATGAAATGATAAAATCCCCGGGAAGAATTTTTCTGAAATTTGTTGATATCGCTAAAAAGCCCAGATTTTATGAGGAAACTCTTCAATTGGGCCTCCTCTATAGAACTTTCCTCGCTCTCATCTTGAGTATCAAAAAAGTCTAAGAAATTTTTGTTCTTAAGTTGTAGTAACCTCAGCAATGAAAGGGGAGAAAATCCACTTCTTTTTAGCGAATAAATGGCCCATTTGTTGACATCATTTTTAAAATTTAGATTAACTTTCAAAAGAGGTCTTAAATCTTCAAAAGAAACCACACCTGTAGGAACAATGATATTTTTTGTGAATATCTTTTTGTGTGCTCTTATCATTTCAAGAGTTAAGACACTTACGAGTAATCCTTCTGATTTGACGTACTTTTTTAAAAGACCTAAAGAAATAAACGTCTTTCCATCAGGGATTGAAAAATGATACGGCTTTTTATCATTGATGATTAAAAAACCTTTTTCCTTAAAATTCCCAAACAAGATCCCATTATTTGATTTGATTTGGCTTTCAATCGACCCCAAATATCTTTGAGATCGCCCACTCAACTCAATGATTTTACTTTTTTGACTTTCATAAAAATCCACTTCTAAGAGCCTCCAATGGTCGATAAAATCTTTTTGGGTATGATATGGGACTATGCCTCCAATATTATCACCTAGAGAGCTAGTCTCATCCCCTTGAAAGGAATTTGACGTACAACTGATAACAAGAAAAAAAATGACGGGCCCGAAGTATTTCATGCCGCCATTTTATCAAAAAAAAATTTGCCCGTCATTTTTGTAACTGCTCGCACCTCTAGCAAAAACTGTAATAAAGGCAAGGTAACTGTTCTCCACCCGGATAAGATTGGTAGGAGGCAACGAGGAGCGACCGAGGCGTGCTTCCTGCACATCGCAGGGAAGCGACGAGGCAGTCGACT
>JAPONP010000188.1 GCA_026713835.1 Bacteriovoracales bacterium | reverse complement strand
ATTGTGCCCGGCAAGGATGAAAGCAAAAAATGTCTGAAGGCGTGCTTGTGGCACGTTGAGGGCATTTTTTGCTTAAAGACGAAGCCCGGCACAATTGCAGCCGGTTGCAATAGAAGGTGGTTTTAGGATAGGCTCTAAGTGCGCACTACCTTTTGAGATTGAGAACTTCTTGCAACATCTTATCGGCTGTCGTAATCGTTCTTGCATTGGCCTGAAAATTTCTCTGTGCCGTCATCAAGTTCACAAATTCGTTGGCCACATCCACGTTTGAAAGTTCAATAGACTTAGAAAGAACGGAGCCCCGCCCGCCCGTAGTCGGCTGCCCAAAGGCCGGTTGACCGGATTTTTGAGTCTGTTTAAAGAGGTTTCTACCCACCTTAAATAGTCCTTCATTGTTTTGGAATTTGGCCAATCCCAATTGCCCAACGTTTTTAGTCTCACCATTATTATAAACCGCAAGCAAAATGCCATTATCGCTAAAAGAAAGTGATCCCAACTCAGCGGCCGTACTCCCATCTTGCGAATACCTGGCCAATGTGGTCCTTGTACCAAATTGAGTAGAAGCGTCAAGACCGTTCCCACCTTCAGCGATGGAAACCCCAAAACTCAATTTAATCTTTTGATCTTTTGCTGCTCCTTTATTGAAATTAAAAATATCATCTTTAATTTTTTCTTCTTGAAGCTCTCCTCTCTCGTTGAATACGAGTGTCCCACTGCCCTGCTCTACCCATTCACCTTTTTTCCCACCCGGAACATCCATTCCATCACTCATCGCACGATACTCCCAAACATTGTCACTGGTTTTATTGAAAAAGAATGTCACCAAACGGGCAATCCCTACATTATCATAAACGGTTATTGAGGTTCTATAAGAGGATGTCTCATCAGGCCTTTTGAGATCAAATTCCTGTACCATTTCTCTCGAATCGATATTCATATTCATTTCGATATTTTCAGTAGCCTTCGCCCTGATAGTTGTATTGCCTAATCTAATAAAACCTTCTTTATTGCTAATTTCTCCCTTTGAATTCGGTAAAAGTCCCTGCACTCGATACCCGTCTCCATTGATAAGATAGCCATCTTTATTGAAACGAAAACTTCCATCTCGCGTATAGGCAAATCCAAAAGGAGCTTTCAATTTAAAAAAACCGTTCCCGCTAACGGCCACATCCGTCGTCAATTCCGTTCTTTGGATAGGGCCTTGACTAAAGATCGGAGTGATATGGGATATCTGTGTACCTGAGCCCAATTGATCTCCTCCATCAATGCCTCTTAGAGAGGCCGCCATGGTATCTTGAAATTCCGGTCGTGATGACTTAAAACCAAAAGTCCCGGCATTAGCGATATTATCACTGACAACACCCATGCCTCTTCCGGTCGAACTAAGCCCGCTAATTCCAATGTTAAAAGATCTTAAAATGCTCATATATCTCCCCCCTTGGAAGTTTTTGTCTGTTAATGCTTATTACGATCCACTAAATATCGATTTATCATCGGGTGATGAGATCGATATTCGGCTGATTTTTTTAATTTCTGTTGAGTTTCCATATCTCTTAGTCTAAATTTTTCGACATCTCTTAAATATACCTTTTTCCCGTCAACACTAAGGATCGCTTCTCCTTGTTGATCAAAAGAAACCCCGGTAACGAGACCTTCAGCACGAGTTTCCACCGCAATTTTATTATTATTCTTATCCCAGGCCATAACTTGAAAATAATAGATCCCTGCAGCGGCACCCATTCCATCAAGTTGATTGCCATTCCAAGGAATACTATGAATTCCGGCCGGTCTTGCCTTCAAGTCGAATTGGGCAATCATTTGTTTTCTTTGATCAAAAATCCTGACAAAACCCTTTTCTATATCCTGAGAAACTTTAAAATTGATCGTGGGGGAATTTCCATCTCCAAGATGCTTGATAGTGGCCCCTTTAGTTGTTATCATTTTCCCTAAAAAGCTCGCTGCAAAAAATTTTTTCTTTATCATATCATCTGCTAATGCTTTCTTAAGGTTTTTATTCATATTTGACATTTGCTCTAATTGTGAAAGCCTGGCCAAATCTGCAGCCATTTTATTTTGATCTATAGGCTTTATAGGGTCTTGATTAGATAATTGGTGCATGAGTAGCCTCATAAAACCTTCTTTGCCCAATTTTCCATGTTGGGCCCCATCAACAATTTTAATTTTTCCATTTCCCGCAGTCTCTTTAAAACCTGAAATTTTATTGAGAAAATCACCTTTATTCATTTCTTGATGTTTTCGTATATTTCTATAAGGGTTACTCTCATTTAAAAATTTAGGACGTCCTAAAGTTGGCATCAAGACCTTCCTTTATTAAATTGTTCATTAAATTGCCTCCAAAGCTCTCTTCTTCTGTTGGAGTCTTGTCGAGTATTAGAATTTTCCTGAAAATCATTGTCTTCCCAAGAACTTTGCCCTCCCTGGTCGGTATTAAATTGTTGTTCCAGTTTAAAATCTTGTATTTGAAGGCCGTTTTGTGCAAGATTGGTCAAAAGTCTCGCTTGATTGACCCCAAAAAACTCTGCCCCTTCAGGAGAATAAACCGTAATGGCCAATTGAATCCCCGGATGGCCAAAATCTTGAGATGCATTGATTCTAAAATTTCCAATCTCATAGTGTTTGATATTAAGATTGACTTCACTTACATTTCCAAATGATTTTTGAACAATATATTTTGAAATTTTATCAATAATTTGATTTGTATCGGTCGTATGAAGATCGAGGACTTGATTTAAAGTTGTCAAAGATTCTATTGGCGTATGAAATCGATTATTGGATAATGATTGTCTATCCGTTCCTAAAAATCCTTTTAAAGCCTTAGAAATATCCTCATCAAGAATCGGAAGTGAGACAAATTCTCTTTCTAATTTATCATTTTTCCTCTCTTTTTGAATTGGGCCAAAAGAATCTATTTGATGTAGAGATCGCCTAATGTCTCCCTTCGGTCTAAATTCTTCTCGATATCCTTTCCTGTCGGAATCCTTGATTTCATAAATCTCTTGGTCCGCTATTTTATGTATTTTTCGATCACGGATTAAAGGCCTTGGGGCTTCAGCTTGAGAGAAATTCAATTTTCTCTCTTCACTCCAAGTTTTCAAAGGTTCTTTCAAAAATTTTTGATCCTGTCTAGGAACTTCCTTTATCGCCTTCATCAAATTATTTGGAGTCGATGGTACTTTTTCCTTTCTTCTAGTATGAGCTGAAAAAAGTGGAGACATCTCTTTTGGATAATTTTTTGAATAAGTGTTTTTTTCAGGCATCACAAAGATTTTTTCTTTTTGAGATCCCTTCAAAATCCTTTTTTGAATATCTTGAGGTGAGTCATTAAGACCATTGGTCAAAAATTTTTGAGGAATATCTTGAGGTGGATTATAAAAACTATTGGCCATAATCTTTTTTTGAGGGCCTCTCGTCACCTCAGATGATTTTGGTATTTTACGATCCTGGGATTTCGATGGCAAAAGCCTCTTTCGGGTTGTTTCTTTAGGGTCAACCCTCTTTTCTTTAAAAGATTTAGAAGACAACATTTCAGTTTTTAAAGGAGAGAGTTGGTCATTATAAAAAGGTTTGCCTTGAGTTATTTCATTCAAAAAAGGTACACTCTTTTTTGAATATAAATCTATAGGCTTTTCTTTTACGGTATTTTTCTTTTGATTTTCTTGTATTTTAGATTTATTTTCAAAATCATTTTTTAGGTTTAAAAAATATAAAGAATCTCTTCTTTCCTTGCCTTCATTAGATTCTTGAATTATTTTTAAGTTTTTATTCAAATGATGACTACGATCATGAGTAAAGTTGTGATTTGAAATAAAGTGCTTCTCTTGATTCTTGGGGGCGAGTGAACTTTTTTCTTGTTTTAAAATTTTTTCAAATGCCTCTCTCATCATAAGTTTCTTATTGGGGGACAATGAAGCCTTTGCGTGAATCAATCCGTTTTTAAAAAGTAGGGATTTTGGAAGAATCGGTAAATTAGCCATTCAAAACCCTCTGTGTGGCGCGTTAATATCTTTCATTGTTTCATAAGCAGATACTCCTTTTGAAGTCTGGCAGATATTTCCCTTTTCATTAGATTAAATATCTTAGATGTTTTTGATGAATCAAGAGATGCTAGTATCTGAATCGCCAATTCCGGTTCTTGAATGGAAAGCAAGTCGGCCGCTTTTTCTGCCTTCATTCCTCCCACAATTTTAACCAATCTCTTCATCCTCTCTCCTCGATTTTTTTCATTTTTATCAAGACATCCTAAGAATTTTTGCTGCCTACTATCAAATTTTTTCACTCCTCGTGCAAAATCTTTTGAACTTATCTCAAACTGTCGTTCTTTTTCTGCTAAAATCGTCTCACGTTTTTTTAGATCAGATTCTTTTTTTAATAAATCATACGAAAATGATGAAAGATTTGAAACTTGAACCCTTTTTAGCTTCTTCTTGACTTCTTCCATTACGGCCTTATCAAAATTATCATCGGAACAACCCTCGAAAGATTTATTCTTGATTTCTTTTAAATTCTTAGAACTTTCGGCATAGCCTAGAGAGATCAAATAACAAAAGATGAATACAACCTTTGCGATCCCTCTGATTTTTCTTGAGATCAAAATATCATTTATTTCATCTTGAGACTTTTTCAAACATTTATCCTTAAATTTCTCCATGTCTTTATCCTTGATTTTCTTGACAAGATTAACATCATCTTTTAATTTAAATAGCTCTAGTGCTTTTTTCTTAAAACTAGAGTTCATCTCCTCAAGTCGCTCCTCTTGATCTTTTATATAGTCGCGTTTTCTTTTAATATATGAAGAATAGAGTTCAAATGTCCCGGATTCTTTCCTCGGCTCATTTTCCAAAGATTTATATGTTCTCTCTATATCGAGCTTAGCTTGATGCAAATCTTTTTTTCCATTTGAAATCAATTTCCCTATCTTGGCCAATGAAATTTTCCCTTCATGTTCTCGAAGTTCTCTAAGTTTCAAAAGGCTTTCCAATTTAAATTTATACTTCATTATGATTCATATCAATACTTTCAGCTTTTCTGGCCATTTCAACCATTTGATCGTAAAGATCATCTGGGTCTTTTGAATAATCAATTCTTTGTTTTAAAAGCTCAATCATATCATCATAGATAGAAATGGCTTTATCAATTTTTTCATTTGTTCCTTTAACATAAGCTCCAATTTTAATAAGGTCCTCATTTTCACGATAAATAGCAAAAAGACTTTGTAAATGTTGTGCAACTATTCGATGTTCTTTAGAAACAACACGATTCATTACCCTCGAAACTGATTGAAGTATATCGATAGCAGGGTAATGCCCCCTTGCGGCAAGCTCACGAGAAAGCACTATATGACCGTCTGCAATCCCTCTAATAGCGTCTGTAATAGGCTCATCCATATCTCCGCCCTCTACAAGGACGGCATAAAAGCCGGTAATCGTCCCTTTCCCATTCTTTGTTCCCGCCCTTTCCAATATCTTTGAAAGCCTCGAAAAAGCACTTGGTGGGTAGCCTCTTTGTCCGGGAGGCTCTCCCGCACTCAATGAAACTTCCCTATAGGCCATAGCAAATCGTGTAATCGAATCCATCATATAAATAACATCATTTCCACGATCTCTAAAGTGTTCTGCGATAGTTGTGGCCAAGTAGGTGGCCCTCATTTTTATCAAGGGTGATTTTTCAGATGTGGCCACTACGATAATCGATTTTTTTAATCCTTCAGGGCCAAGATCGGATTCGATAAACTCTAAGACTTCTCTTCCTCGCTCTCCTATAAGGGCAATGACATTGATATCTGCCATCGCATTCCTGGCAATCATTCCAAGAAGCACCGATTTCCCCACTCCCGACCCTGCCATAATGGCAAATCTTTGCCCTTTACCAGGTGTTAAAAAACAATTAAGAGCATTTATACCTGTATTTAGTTTTTCTCGAATGGGAGGCCTTTCAAGGGGGTTGATTGATTCTCCAAAAATTGAGCGATACTCATACGGACCTCTGATTGGGCCTTTCCCATCTATAGGATTCCCTTGAAAATCGATAATACGACCCAAAAGATTTTCACTAATTTTCGCTTCTGATTCTTCTTCTCCAAGATAAACAAGAGTTTGAGAATTGACGCCACTTATATCGGAATAAGGAACAATTAAACACTCATTACCTGAAATCCCTATAACTTCTCCTAGAGTACTTTCACCTAAAGATGTTAAAAGCCTAACGATATTTCCAATCTTAGCCATAGGAAGATTGGCCTTAAAGATAGACCCATTTGACGAGATAATTTTCCCTATCTTTAAGTAAGGCGTTGTATGATCAAAGGCTTTATACAAAGGATCAAAATTTAACGATTGAGATTTTTTTAATTTGTCGTCACTTATCATCATGAGGATTTAATTGATCAAAAAGTTTATCCAAATTTTTTAATTGCATTTCAAATCTTGCATCTAAAATAGAATTTTCTGACTCAAGAATAATCCCTTGCTCAAAATCATCTTCGCCAATATGAATCTTTTCAACCCTTATGTCCTTACAAGATTCAAATTTATCTTCAAGATTTTTAATTATTTCAGGAATTTTTTTTATAATTTTTTGATCAACCTTGAGAATAAGATTTGAATTTGAATTTATATCTAAAATAAGCTTCTCCAAAAGGCGTTCAACATATTCTCCATCGTTTTCCACTTCTCTCAAGATCACCCATTTAGTTAATGCTTTAACAACATTATATATTTTTTCTTTTTGAGAACAAATAAGATTTTCATATTCGTTTTTTACTCCTTGAATATAACCATTAAGCTCTTCAATCTTTTGATCTAGAATTTTCTTCAGTTCGATCTCGCTTGACTGAATGGCCTCTTTTTTACCTATTTCAAAACCCTCAAGACGAGCTTCATCTCGATTTTTTTTCACCTCATCTAAAACAGCTTTTTCGACTCTTTCTTCATATTCTTTTTTTTCCCGAGTTTTCATCTCCAGATTCCGCTTTGCGGCAGGCAGTATTTTAAATTGCTTTTCTTTTGCGTAATCGAGTTGTTTTGAGATTAAAGTATCTAGCTTTTTATTTCTATTTTTCTTGAAATCTTTTATTTTATATTCGTGGGCAATACCTTCTGAGTTTTCTTTTTTAGAGTCAAAATTGATAAATTCAAAGCCTTTAATTTCAAACACTCTTTCACCTTAAAGTTACGTATTAAGATCCTATGTAACTGCTCGCACCTCTAGCAAAAACTGTAATAAAGGCAAGGTAACTGTTCTCCACCCGGATAAGATTGGTAGGAGGCAACGAGGAGCGACCGAGGCGTGCTTCCTGCACATCGCAGGGAAGCGACGAGGCAGTCGACT
>JAPONP010000187.1 GCA_026713835.1 Bacteriovoracales bacterium | reverse complement strand
TAGGCTTCCTACAGAAGCGGAACAGGAGTACATCCTTCGTGCCGGGGGGACGGCGAAGGGGAAATACCACTTTGGAAACGATGAGAGCAAACTCGAAAAGTATGCCTGGTTTAATAAAAACTCCGGTGATACCACCCACCCGGTGGGGGATCGCCTTCCTCTCATTATAGACGGAAGAAGGTTTCACGATGTCATCGGCAATGTGTGGGAGTGGTCTTGGGATGAGTGGAGTAATAAGCTCCCCGAGGGGAAAAATCCCGTACACGCATCGAGTAGCTCCTCCGGGGTGTTTCGCGTTGTTCGTGGCGGCAGTTCGCTCTTCAACGCCCAGATCTTGCACTCGGCGTTTCGCTACGGCGCCACTCCGGGTTCGTGGTCCGACAGAGCGAGGACAATCCCCTGGTGGTCAGCGAAGAACTCGAGGCATTGGTTCGACTACGCCAGCGTGGGATTCCGCCTCGTGAGGACAGTCCCTAACCCTTGATTCCTTTTACCCTCTTCTTAAAAAGTATTAAGGCAAAAAAGGTTAAAATTTTTCCACTGATATGAAATTTTTTCATAACCCATAATCATTCCACCTTTTTTGCTTTCATCCTTGCCAGGCACAATCTCGCTCGCTTTCATCACGAAGGTGGTTTTAGGATAGGCTCTTAGTATTTTCAGATAGTTGCTTAGTTGCTCTCATTTAAAACATGAGAAATACCATGTGCAAAGTGTATGGCTTGTAAAAATTTCACACTATCTTGTCCCTTTTTCGCCTCCTCTGTTAATCTGCACAAGATCATTTGTTGAATCTTTGATGAATATATCAAAAGGACTATGTATGAGACATCTTATGATTTTGATGAGCTTTATTTTATGGGGGTCTTTGGCCTTCGCTGCCGAAATTCCCGATGACCTTGTAGGAAAGTACGAAGTTACGGTTATTCTCGACGGGAAAGATGCCCCGACGGCCAATATCGTCACCATAAAGAAAAACGGTAACATTATTTTGACCGAAAGATCTGTTTATGGAGAGATCACTTGCTACGGTAAATCCATCATTGAGGAGGATCAGGATGGGCGTTCATTAAAGTCCAAGGTGACTTGTGAAGATAGCGGTGTCGTCGGAGGTGGAGTAAGCTATCGGCAAGAAATCGATCTCAAGGGAATCAACGATTTTGATAATGAGTTTACAACATTGGTTTATACATCACTTGTGGGGACAAGTGTCCCCATGAGATTTAAGAGAATCCTAAAGGATTAAAGGACAGCAAAGGTAAGGTGTCGGATTAAGATGATGGATTATTCTCTATCTAAAAAGGAGATATTTATGTCAAAATTTGAAGTTAAAAAAAGGCTGAGAAAATCTTGTAAGATTTTTCAAATCTTACAAATGGCGTTGCTACTTGTGGTTTCGTCTTCTCTCATGGCCGATGAAAACAAAAGCGATTCGAGTGAAGAAAGGGTCTTCGATTGGTCTTTTTTCACGATCAATCGATTCAATCGAGATAAGGGGGCCCTCCGGCTTCAAAATGTTTCCAAGTTGACCGTTTCGGCCCGTCTTGCAAAAGGACTGAAATTGATCGGAGTGGGACAAACCGGTGAAACCTTTAACAACGGTTTTATGAACGTGCAAAATTATAAGACCGATAAATCTGAAAACATGGGTTTTCATTTTAATCAACTCTACATCGAATACCTTCACGGTCGTTTTAAAACCGAGTTGGGAACCATGGGAGTGGGCTCAAGCAAGCAAAAGGCTTCTTCTTTTCACGGCTTTGGAAATATCACCGGGGGACGTTTTAATGTCGAAACTCCCTACGGAACGGCCAGAGTGACCTTGGGAAATATCGGAGAGGTGGATAAACCCGATTTCTATGACAGAAGTTTAACAAGGGATTATTTAGAGATTCAGTTCCAGCGCAATCTTTGGGAAGGGGCCATGATGGAATTGGGACATGAAGAGATCAGTGATGAAAATTACTATCGCGCCATCGTCTCTCAAGATTTTGAAAGCATTTTGAAGAGGAGCTTTGAAATCATCCTAGAGAGTATCTACGACGAGGAGAGAGGAGCATACAAAAGTGGTATCACCCTCCTTTCAGACGTAGGAGAGCTTTTTCAAGGAAAACCTTCCGGTCACAAAATGTCCTACACCTTTAGCCATAAGGATAAAGGGTACGATAACTTTCGCTTTCGGAACCTAGAAGAGGGCATTTACGTCGGTGATGGAAATATCTCTTCCTTGATCTATACGATGCCTCTTTCCGAGGAAAAAAATCTCGACTTGTTGGTGAGGGCCAGGCTTCATCACGATAGCGGCAAGCCCGGTGTGGAAAGGGAACGCTACGAATTGGGCCTTAAATGGTATATCGGCAAGTAAAAAGTAGTCGGAAAGTATCAAGTTAATTTAATAAGAAACTCAAAAAAAAGCCGCCTCCACATGATTTTGTGGAGGCGGCTTTTTTTTGCTTATTTTTGGCCTAAAAGAGGGAACTTGGCTCCATGGTCTCCAAGCCCTTTCTCACCGAGGCCAAGAATCGTCCTCCCAATTCCCCATCGATGAGTCGGTGGTCATAGGTGTGGGTGAGGTACATGAGGGAGCGGATGGCGATGGCGTCCCCTTGTGCCCCTTCCACCACGACGGCCCGCTTTTTGATCAGCCCTGCGGCCATGATCCCCACCTGGGGTTGAAGGATGACCGGGGTGGCAAAGAGAGTCCCAAAACTTCCCACATTGCTCAAGGTAAACGTCCCTCCCTGCAATTCATCGAGAGTGAGTTTTTTGGCCCGGGCCTTATGGGCCAGTTCATGGGTGGCCCTGGCAAGGCCCGTGATATTGAGTCCATCGGCCCCCTTGATGACGGGAACCACGAGACCGTTTCCGGGAACGGCCACGGCAAGCCCTAGGTTGATATCCTTTTTCACCACGATTTGATCCCCGTCGAGAGAGGCATTGACCAAGGGGAATTCCCTGAGGGAGGAGACAATGGCGTGCATGATGAAATGGGTATAGGTGAGGGGAAAGCCCTCTTGGGCCAAAAATTCCTTCTTAAAGGTCTCTCGAAATTTGACCAAACGACTCATATCCACCTCTTCCACACTATTGACGTGGGGGGAAGTCTTCTTGCTTTCCACCATATTGCGGGCGATGGCCTTTCTCATATTATCCATGGGAATGATTTCGTCTCGCTTGGAGGAAAGAGGGAAAGAGGTCAGGGGCGGGGCGGAAGGGGAAGGTTCGGGGGAAGAGGGGCGAGAGGCGGATTTTTTGGATTCCATATAACGTAAAAGATCGTTTTTATTCACCCGTCCTCCGGCACCGGAGCCTTTGAGTTGGGCCAGTTCATCCATGGAGACGCCCTCTTTGGAGGCCATGGCCTTGACGAGAGGGGTATAAAATCGACGTAACGGCCCTTCACCTGTCGGCGAGTCGCTCGCTCCTCGTTGTTCCACCACAGTCTCATCCACGGGAGCGGTCGTTCCCTTTTTGGCTTCCCGGTTCTCGATCTCGGAATCGGGAGAGGAAAAGGGAACGCTTTGATCCTCTTCTATTTCGGCAATCACCGTTCCCACATCCACTGTCTCTCCTTCGGGAAAATGAATGATCTCTAGCCTTCCGCTTACGGAAGAAGGAATTTCCGATTCCACTTTATCCGTGGAGATATCCAAGAGGATATCGTCGATTTCAATGCTCTCTCCGGGTTTTTTATGCCACTTGGTGATGGTTCCGGTGGTGACGGATTCTCCCATTTGAGGCATCACAACTTTTGTTCGTGCCATTGCTTTCTCCTTGGGACCTCGATCAGAAATGGAGGGCCCGGTTTTTGGCGGCCATCACCGCTTCGCTTAACCACTCTCCTAGGGTGGGATGGGGGTGAATCGTGGAGTAGATCTCTTCATCGATCCCCTCCATGGTTTTAAAGAGGGTGTATTCGTGGATGAGTTCGCTGGCCTCGGGGGAGACGATATGGGCCCCTAGCATCTGCCCATGCTCTCCCATGAGGACTTTGATAAAACCCTCCGCTTCACCGCCAGCCAAGGCCTTGCCGTTGGCCGAAAAGGGGATTTTGCCCACCTTGTAGGGGACGCCCTTTTCCATAAGTTCCCTTTCCGTATGCCCCACACTGGCCACCTGGGGAGAGCAATAGGTGCAGGCGGGGATGTTTTTTTTATCGATGGGTCTAGGCTCAAGACCTGCGATATGTTCGGCAGCTATAATCCCTTCGTGAGAGGCGGCGTGGGCCAAAAGGGGAGGACCGCTCACATCTCCTACCGCATAGATATGGGAGAGATTGGTTTGTCCCCTATCGTTGACTTTGATAAAATCCCCGTCCTTTTCGATTCCAAGTTTCTCAAGCCCAAAGCCACCTGAGACTCCAACCATCCCCACGGCGATAAGGGCCATATCGAACGTACTCTTTTGTTTCTTTCCCGAAAGAGTGTACTCGATGGCGACTTCTTGGCCTGTATTGCGGGCCGAAATGTCTTTGACTCCCAAACTCATACGAATACCGTATTTTTTGTAGTATTTTTCTAGTTCCCGGGAACATTCCTCATCCTCTAAGGGAAGAAGACGGGGTTGCAATTCAAATAACTCCACTTGAACCCCAAAGGCATTCCAAAAATAGGCAAACTCTACCCCGATGGCCCCGGCCCCGATGATGCCCACGGAGGAGGGAAGTTTTTCCAATTGGGTGGCCTCCCAGGCCCCAATAAGGCGTTTTCCGTCGTGAACGAGTCCGGGAAAACTTCGGTATTTGGCGCCAGTGGCAATGATGAGGTTTTGAAAGTTTATGGTTTGTTTCCCCTCCACGGTTTCGACGGAAAGGGAGCGCTCGGATTCCAAATGCCCAAGGCCCCTCAAGACGGTGATGGAGTTTTTTTTCATCAAAAACTCCACGCCTTTGGAAATTTTTGCGGAAATCTTTTTGGCGCGAACGACTGCTTTGCCCCCATCGAGCCCTTTGAGTTCTACGTCGATGCCCATTTCACCAAAATGCTTGAGCCGATGGACGATGGAAGCGGCCTTGAGGACGGCCTTAGAGGGGATACAGCCCCGGTTGAGGCAAACCCCACCCATTTCCCTTTTTTCCACGATGGCCACGGCAAGACCGAGTTGGGCGGCCCTAATGGCGGCCACATACCCCCCGGGGCCGGAACCTAAAACGACGACATCAAAGGATTTCATCAAAAAACCAGACCTGTTTTACCCAAATTTGAAGACGTTATTAAGGCATATTCTCAGGGCTTTGAAAAGGTGCTTGAAGGGCCTTTTTTGGCCCCATAAAAGGTATGACCTTTATTGGAATAGAGGTCATACCTTTTATTATATCCCTTGAGAGGTTTCGCAGTGAGTCGTTTCGTCTCTTCACCGTTACCCGACTTTTCCAGTCCGCAAAACGCCATTTCATGGGTCTTGGCCTAAAATTAAAATCCTATAGACTTGGAAGATTTGAGTGGATTCGGAACACACAAAATTTAAACGATTTCTCAAGGAAAAAAGGGGCCTCTCCCAAAGCATGAGAAAGGTTGAAAGGAGAAGCCGGGGGCAAAGGCCTTCCCAACCTTCTTCACTTCTTCCACGGAAGCGAAGTCCGGGACGCCCACCCAAACCTCCGGAACAAAGGGTTCAACTCGTGAGCTTAAAACTCTCTCCGGAACTTATAGGGGAGATCAAAGATCTTCCTTTCGGCCGGGGGATGGGGAGCCGGGTGCGGGAACTTCTCTTCTATTTTAAGGGTCAGGAAAAAAAGGAAATTGCGAGGGCAAAACTCTTAAAAAAATTGCTCCTTCCCTTCGATGCTCATCTTTGCCGTTATTTCAAAATTATCGGAGAAGAGAGGGACGATCCCAAGGCCCGGACCTTGCTTAAAAAACTCATTCAAATGTCCGAACATATTCAGATGATCGTCGAGATTCTTCATTGGGGCCCATCGGATATTAGAGATTATCTCCGAGAAGATGAAGCTCAAACCCTTCAGTTTGCCCTCGATTTCAAAAAAGAAATGGGTGAAAACAGATCTTTCCGACACGTCCTCTAGGTTCCTTGACGATCGCCGACCCATAACAAGAGGATTTCCTCTATGAAAATTATTCCCACTTCAACGAATTGACTTGCCCCACCAATCCTTTCCATATTATCTAGGGGGGTTAGGGAAACCGCCCCCTCTTCTTTTTTGAAACGGGGGGATACTAGGGGAAAAGATGCGACGCATCAAATCGATACCATTCTATTCCTTTCTTCTTCTTGCCCTCTCGAGTGTTTTCATCACCCCAAAGGGGCTCTCGGGCCCTTTGGCCGGAGGGGATCCCGAATATGCCGGCAATATGATCTCGTCGTTTCGCTCTCTGTGTCCGACTAACGGCCAGTGGACCATCAACGCCTTGGCCTCTTCCAGAAAAATTTCAGACCTTCTTGGATCGATGCGAGATGATAAAAATTGCCAAAATGCGGCCCAAAGCATCTCCGATCACGTCAATACATTGGCCCACCAACTCGAACGCATCAACCAAACCAAAATGTTGGAAAGCACGATCGCCGGCAAACAAAAGCAACAACTCGACATTTTAGAACTTCTCGAATCGGAAACGGATCCCCAAAGGGCCCAACTCTTGAGATCGATCTTTCATGAAAACCAAATCAGTGTTTCCTATGAAACCGGGCGTTTCCACTACGATGAGGAAGCGGCCCAAAGACGTTATTTTACCAGTGCCGTTCTCCATTCCACTTCGAGGCTTTTTTCCCAAGTTAACCACAACCAAATGTGTTTTATGGGGTCTCCCGGAATTTTTTCGGGGCTCGCTTCCATAGGGGCCAATGTGGCGGCTTCTTTGACTTCGGGGTCAACGGCCCTAGGGCTTGCAACCACCGGGCATATCTTTGGAAATGCTATCGATTTTATAAGGAAGTTTAAAATAAATCAAAAGATCAAAAAAATGGCACAGGCCGAATATGTGACGGCCTACCAATGTGTTTTGGAATCCCTTTCAAATCAATGGTGCCAGATGAGTGAAGTTCTCGATCTCATCGATTTAAAGATGAAATCTCAATCTTCCAAGGCCAATACTTTTTCTTCAGGAGTTGGCATCCTCAATCGAGAATTGCCTCTTCTCATCACTTGGTTGCAAAGCCTTCGGGCAGCCTCTCTTCCGGTCAATAGTGCCGTGGCCAATCGCCGTACCGTCTTTCTTCTCAAGGAATGGGCCATTAGGAGTTGGAAAATCGATACCCTCGGAAGAATTGGAGATGCGGAGCAATCCCTTCCCAAAAATCTCTTAACCCATGAAAATCAAAATCTTCAGTTCAATGTTCTCAAAAATGTGATTCAGGTTTCGAGACCCCCTCCCGTCATCGCGGGTTTTGATCCCGACGTTATTCACCCCATCTATGAGGTGAGTAATCATAATGAATTTTTTTGGCTCATATCGGGTATCCCCATGAGCGAAGTTCCCTTGATCGATTTCTTCGGAGAAAAGGTTCTCATCAATTTTGAAAATGTTACATCTCGTTCATTCAAGGAGAAAGTTGAATTGGCCCCTTACTTTCCTCTGGATTCAGCCGCTATAAGGGTATCCGTTGAAAATTTATATAATAAAGTTCAGCGTTTCCTTTCGGAGCAACGAGGCAATATCCTTCATGCGGATCCGGAATCCATTTTTTGGGATGCAGAAAACAAATTCTATGCAAAAGCAAAAGAGCTCAATGGGATATCGCCCTTAGATGCCATCGACAATATCCTTGGATATTTTAGAGGAGCCTATGGAGACGGCTCTCCTCCCTGTACAAGGATGAATAGAAGTGCTGTGTTTAGAAATAATAGTTTAAAAATCTACTCCAGCACCTTAAAAATTTTATGTGATATACGCCGGGAAATTTTCCGTATTGATGAACGCCATGAAGTCCGTTTAAAAAACATCTTCCAAATGGCCAATCTCGAACATGGAACAAGTTTTATGGAGGGTCGAATTAAAGGTGCTATCGAGAACATTCTCATGAGCTTTCTTATAAAAGGATATTCCGAAAAACCTATCGCTCACGAAGAGAAGCTTCTCGTTATCGATGATCTGATTCGAGAACTCACCCTCTACGAAGGAATCAATTTAAGCCAACTCAAATTGGATATTCTGGGCGCTCTTCAAAGTACGAGATCGACCTTGCAACAATTTGCAGAAACCTTTTCAAAAGGTCTTTCTAAGACCTTCATACAAGTCTATGAAAAAAATTATAATGCCCCCGAATCCCGGCAGCTTGTGGCCAAATACTGCTCATTGCTTCTGGCTATCCCCTCTTGGGAATCGAAAGAACTTAAAGATATAAAGGTATCTCTATGCAACGGTCAGGCCCTTGCTTCAAATTGGGGTAAAGGGGATGAGGTTTTTGAATTTAAATTTGACTCGGATACCTTTAAAAAACCTTTTGGAAAAGAGAGGGCCTGTTATCTCAGACGTTATTTAAGAAAAGAGAAGTTCTTCCAAAAGTATGGCAATAGAGAAAAAAGAGAGATATTATGATTTTGCCCTTTAGAGTGGTGTTTCTTTATTTAAGTGCTTTTTTATCCGTATCACATGGTTTTTTTACCCCATCCGATGATATCAATAAAACCATCCCCTTATTAACTCCGACGACCCTCTATAGCGAGATTTGCTTTAAGGATGGAACGACCAAATCCGATCTTTATGTGGGCTTTTCTTCCCCATCCATCGGTGAGGAGAATTGTCGTCCGGGGGATAGGGGCTTTATCCTTGAAAGAGAGGTGAGGAAGGCCAAATCTTGGGAGGAGGCCTTCTTGACTTGCCTCAAATTGGGGATGAGACTCCCTACCGTATTCGAATGGCAGGTGTCTTGTTATGAAAATCAAAATCGATCTTTAAATGTTGAAAATTTTGAATTTAAAAAGCCTCTTTTTCTCGGTATGCAAGATATCCATTGGGAATGGGTTTCCAATTTTATGACTCCTATTATTTATCATGACAATTATGGGCAGGCCGCCCCTATCTTTGGACCCGGATGCAATCACGGAAGTTGGGACTGGGCCTCTTATAGGGGAGGAACCGGCCAGGGAGAAAATACTTTTCGATGCGCACTCTCTGTCCCGGTCGAGCAGAAAGAAAATGAGAAAACGGGTGCGCAGAGTAATGGCGAAACCATGCCTACCGGGGCCTATAATAATAGGATTGCTCTTTTAACCCTTGATGTACCCTATAGTGAAATCTGTTTTAAGAATGGATCGACCTATATGGATATTCATGAAAAGGGAGAGTCCACTCGGGGAGGACAATGTTTACCGGGGCAAGATATCGGATTTATTATAGAGAAGAATAAAAGGGGTGGCACCTCTTGGTATATGGCCAAAAAAACGTGTCTGGAAAATGGCATGAGACTGCCGGAAACCATCGAATGGAAAATGGCCTGTTTCCATGAAAAAGAGTGGAACCTTGTCAATATGGCGAATGGAGGGGAGTGGGTGGGGAATAGTCCAACACCTTTTTTTAGGGACAACGGTTCCGGAATAGGGAGTCATATCTTAGGTAAAAGGGGATGCCATGATATCGACAATCGTATCGTCGCTTACTCTAGTGGCTACTCTGCCAATCACGCTTTTCGATGCGTTCGCTAGAGAAAATAAAACGAGGGAACGTGGATACAAGAAGAGACTTTCTAAAAAAATCGGCTCTTTCCCTAGGGGCCACTTCTTTAGGTGGTGCGGCCTTAGGCGCCGGAGGGGAGAAACAATTCTCTCCCTCAAGTTCTTCCTCTTTGCCTAAGAAAAACCGCCAAATCGTTTGGCGTCTTCAAACCTATGCAACTGCGGCCTTGGCCGAATTTGTTATCAAGCCCTCCATCGACATCTTTAATAAGGTGGCCAAGGGCCAGATGAAAATTGAACTTTACACTGCCGATGAAATTGTTTCAACAGATGAGCTCTTTGAGGCCCTCAAGAGAGGAGAGATCGATGCGATTCAAAGCGATGATGATTCCCTTAATACAGGGGTTCCGATCTCCGTTTTCACCGGTTATTTTCCCTTTGCTTTTAAAAGTGCCCAAGATGTCTCAGTACTTTTTAACGAGTGGGGCCTCCAAGATATTTGGGCCGAAGCGTATGGCAGGGTCAACGGAGTGAATTGGTTGGGGGCCGGAGCTTGGGATCCTTTCCATTTGATTACGACCAAGCCGATTCACGGTTTGGATGATTTTCGTGGTCTTCGATTACACACTTTCCCGACGGCAGGAAAATTTCTTTCCCGATTTGGAGTGATTCGAGAGGATATCAAAGCCGATGATGTTAAAATTGCGCTCAAGGCCCAAGATATTCACGGTATTGCCTGCTCTGGTATTACAGAGGCCTATACTCTCGGGTGGGCCGATATCGCCAATTACTTTCTGACCAACAGTATTTCGGGAGCTTGGTGTGGCTCCTATTTCGCCAATTCAAAAAGTTGGGATTCTCTTCCCTCTCATCTTCAAGAACTTTTTAAGCTCTGTATGACCTTTTCTCACTATCGTCGCCAACATTGGTACCATGCCGAAGAAACGAGGCTAAGGGCCTACGGAAAAAAACTTCAATTGACCACTATTCCCGATTATGAATGGAAACTGATTGAATCTGAAGGTTATCTTTTTTGGAAAGAGATCGCTAAAATTGACCCTCTCAATGCCAAAGTCATCAAAATTTTCGAAAAGTATAGAGAAACCGTCAAGAAAGCCGAACAAACGTGACCGTTTTGACAGCACAAAAGGCGTAAGAGATAATAGGGAAGAGGGGAGGGGGAGAAGATGGATCTGTCGGGTTTCGTCCGTTCATGTCTTATCGCTTTAAGCGTTACAAGTCTTTGCGCTTTTTCGGCCAATGCTGACTCGACTTCCGATCTATCCCATAAATTGACCCAAAACTTTCACCGATGGCCCCTTAAAGAGAGGGCGAGATTTCACTACCACTTGCTTAAAAGTCTTGAAAAAGATGCTTTATCTGAAAATAAATATAATCGACCCCAAAAATCCTCTACTTTCCTTCAACTCAAGTATCGATCATCTCCCCTAAAAAAATGGATCCCCTCTTTGGAGGAAATCTTGGAAAAGATATTGATTCCTCCACTCTTTGCTAAAGATAGGCCCGAATGTATCTACGGGGGATGGCTCTCTACACGAAATAGTCAGGGCAAATGTTTGGAGCCTTGGAAAGTTCCTTCTTATACTGATGTGGGCCCTCGCTATAAGGTTTGTGGGGGGAAAGGCCTTGTGCGATGTAATCCGACAATTTTTAAGCCGAAACATTGTCATGATCCCAACGGTTGTTGCATCAAAACCTGGGGAAAAGGTGAAGACTCTTACGATCTCACAACGAGTTGTCTGGAATGGGCCTATGGAAGCCAAGGGGAAAATCCTTATAAAAATTTGGAGGTTCTAGGGCGTCATCCGCGGAGCATAGAGGCGAGGAAACAAAGAGTCACCAATGTTCTTCTTCAACCGAATATCGATCCTTCCGTAATCCTTGACCATCTCGGAACCCTGACTCCCGAAGGGCAACCCTTTGAAAATACATACCTTCCAAGTTATCTCATTCTTGCCACTTCAATCATAAGGAACTGCACTAGTGAGAAAGGGGCCTGTGAAAGAAGTCATTGTAGAGAATTGATTTCCATCATCGAAAATGACTCCGATCTTTTCAATAACCTCGAAAGAGGCTGTGGGTATTTTGTTTCCGGCTTAAGGTTTGGAGCGGGAATTGATGTTCTCAAGGACTTCTATGACCAAGTTTATCAAGAAGTTCTCGAACCTTTGGAGGTTCAAGAACTTCTCTCAAAAGAAATTCAACAGATTGAAAGAAAGAAAAGCCTAATGAAAGATCCCGAGTTTAACGACATTGGAATCCAAGGCGCTTGCCTTCCTTCCGACCTTGCTTTAGCACAACGTAAGCCTTTATTTCAAGAATCCGGAAATGAGATGAGTTGTCTAACAGATATTCGAGATTTGGAAAAAGTGACGCTTTCTCAAACAAATTGGGGCAAACTTGATATAGATGACAGGGCCGAAAAAGTTTACGAGAAGGCAAGTGAGGCCTTTGAAGCTCTCAAAAGAGAAGGCTTTGAGCCTTATGACGAAGGGATTTCATTCCCGAATCTGATGAGTTGCATTGCCTATCAAGAAACCGCCGGTTTCCTCGACCCTATAAGATACAACTACAAAATTTGCCAGAATATTTACGGTAAATATCCTCCCAGTACGGCCCAAGGCTTGGCACAGATTGTACGAAAAACCTTTATAAGCAAAGACTTAAAGTTAATTCCAACCCACGATATTTTTAAAAAAAATCCCTCTCTTTTTGAGGATAGAGAAGTACTTCATAAGGCACTCCCTCTTTCGGCCAGATTTCAACTGGAGGCGGGGATTCAGTACCTAGATTATCTATCAAGAGCTTGGAAAGGTGATTTTGACCAGATGATTCTGGGATATGATAGTGATAGGAAGGAGACATATCTTCCCAATATTCAAAAGTGTTACAAATGTATGAAGGGAAATAAGAGCGATAAGAAGGCTTCTTCGTGTTATCGTAAAGTATGGTAGTCATTATGTTTAAAAAGAAAAAAATAATCCTTTTTCTCTTTCCGTTTCTCCTTTTCTTTTTTATCTCCGCTCCATATCTTTGGGCAACTCAAAAAGTCACCCGTAAACCAAAATCCATCGAATGGGAAGAGCTAGGAACCTACCCTTATAAGCCGACCCTTTACCTCGTTGTTCGGCAACGAGTACTCGACGCTTATTGGGCAGAGACCGAAATTTTAGATCCGAACAAAAAGAGTCTTACGGTCAAAAAGAGTATGCTTTTAGGAGAACGTTTTCAAAGGGCCCTCGTCTTTCCTCCCTACGCTTTTTTTATTTGGGGTAAGGGGGCACACGGTGAAAGCGTCGTGGTCTTAGACGTATCCAAGGGGAAGGAACTCATATTCAAGCACTCCACTTGGCCGGTTGATATCGAGGAGAGCAAAGAGGGAGTTCATCTCATGTGGACGGGAGATCGTATCGGTCCGGATAAGTTTAAGGAATACAAAAGATTCTTTCCGTTCTAGTAACTGTTCTCCACCCGGCAATCTTGGCAGTCGACTGCCTCGTCGCTTTCCTGCGACGTGCAGGAAGCACGCCTCGGTCGCTCCTTGTTGCCTCCTACCAATCTTATCCGGGTGGAGAACAGTTACCTTGCCTTTATTACAGTTTTTGCTAGAGGTGCGAGCAAGTTACCCGTTCTAGGGATGCGCCCGATGCACGATAATCTTTCTTATCGTGCATCGGTTATTTTGAACGCCAAAGCTATTGATATCTTTGAATTG
Organism: Bacteriovoracales bacterium; assembly: GCA_026713835.1. GTDB lineage: Bacteria > Bdellovibrionota > Bacteriovoracia > Bacteriovoracales > Bacteriovoracaceae > JAPONP01. The sequence goes on along the minus strand of JAPONP010000187.1, from coordinate 7,878 downwards.
TAGAGCTATATGCTAGGGCGCACGATTATCGTGCGCGCTTGTCCAACTATTTCCCCATGCTTACTTGGGGCCTTGATCGGCTACAGGTCAAGCATCCCTACTTGGAAGGTTCTCTCCGTTTAAGGTAAGGGAAGCCCACCCTGATGATGCTTTCCTAAGCAAAAGAGATTTTTAACCAATTTATTTTTTCCCGATCCAATTGATCTTGGATGGCTATTTTTACAAATAAATGCTCGCTCAATTTAAGCTGACGTGCCATTTTTCTTGCTCGCCTAATGGATGGAATGGTACGCCCCTTCTCAATATCACAAAGGCTCGAAGGGGAAATTCCAAGAATCTTTGAAAAGTCTTTTTGGCTCATTTCTTCACCGAGGCGATGAGAGGAAATTAACCTTCCGAAAGTTAGGGGGCCGACCTCTTTTTCAAGCTCTTTTAATCCATATTTAATTTTAGTACTCATGCTTGTTAACCTCCTCTACGATGATTAGGTTTACCGTTCCACCTCTTTCTTCTCGGTAAATAGCCCGATAATGTTTGGTAAGCCTTACTGAACGCTGTCCCACTCTTTTTCCCTTTAAGGGCTCATCATGGTAGCCTTTTATTTTCCTCGTTTCCCTTATTCCCTGCTCTTCAACTGATTTTACCCAAGCCAATAGTTTATCTTTGACGTACTGAGGGAGCTTTTTTATCTGCTTGGCTACAGCATCCAGCTTAACGGCATCCATGAATCCTCATTATACGTTAAAAAAACGAATGTTTCAAGGCTTAATCCTCTTCTTGAAAGCATCACAGCCGTGATCTCCCCCGGAAACGGCCTCGCTTCGCCTAGTAGATGGGTCAATCACCCCGTATGGGATCATGTCTTTTTTGTAAATCTTGGCCCTCGACCTACATAACCTGAGTTCGGGATTAAATGTAAGAATTTAACATCGGGAAATTTGCAGCGAATTCTTCCAAAAACAACGCAACGTCTCGTGGACACCTCGTTGCTCGTCGTTAACTAAAAGTTAAAACCTGTTTGAAAAATCCTGGGTCTCTCAATGGGGCCCGCATTGGGCCAGGAGCATCTAAGATAAATGACATAAGGCTTTCATGATGAACCTCTAAAGGGAGAATGGAAAGGGTATCGTTCTTCAAGATTAGGAATACAATGGGGAATTATTTATAAAGTTGAAAAAGAGCGCCTTGAAATTTACGTTCGGAGGAAAAAATGAAAAGAAATTTTATTAAAGCACATACAAACACCACAATGTCCCCGGGAGAGATGCTTAAAACCTTGCGAGAATTACAAGAACTATCTCAAAAAGAACTGGCCGAGCTAACAGGGGTTAGTCAATCTAATATATCTGCTATTGAAACAGGGGCCCGACAAATTGGCAGGGAACGCTCATTACTATTTGCAAAAGCTCTTAAAGTTCACCCTGCTGTTATTTTATTTCCTGATTTTGATATACAAGAAGTTGCTTAAAGGATGACTTACAATTATTGGAAGTCAAAATGATAATTTTTAGATAAGTCATGGGATATTGCTCTGCGAGATATTGCCCCTCCGCTGCTCCGCTGCTTTAGAATAGACGAACCTAGCGAAATTCTCTTTGTTTTAGTCAAAAAGTTTGCTACCGTCTTCGTGATGTCATCTTCAAATGATCCCATTCTAACTCCCAGTGAAAAGCGATTCGTCCTTTTGCCCATTCACTACCAAGATATTTGGGAGATGTATAAAAAGGCTGTGGCCAGTTTTTGGGTGGCCGAAGAAATCGATCTTTACCAAGATATTAGTGATTGGGAAAACCTAAACCCCGATGAACGTCATTTTATTTCCCACGTTTTGGCCTTCTTTAGCTCAAGTGATGGAATCGTCAATGAAAATTTGGCCCTTCGTTTCTATAATGATGTGCAGATCCCTGAGGCCCGTTGTTTTTACGGATTTCAAATGGCCATGGAAAACATCCACGCCGAAACTTATGCCCTGCTCATCGACACCTATATCAAAGACCCGAAGGAAAAAGAGAATCTTTTTAACGCTATGGAAACCGTCGATTGCGTCAAGAAAAAGGCCGAGTGGGCCATGAAGTGGATTTATTCGGAAAAAGCCGACTTTGCCACGAGATTACTCGCCTTTGCGGCGGTCGAGGGTATCTTCTTTAGTGGAAGCTTTTGTGCCATCTTTTGGCTCAAAAAGCGAGGCCTTATGCCGGGGCTCACTTTTTCCAACGAACTCATTTCAAGAGATGAAGGACTCCACACGGATTTTGCTTGCCTTCTCTATAATATGTTATTAGAAAAACCTTCTCCTCAAGAAGTCAGCGCACTCATTGCAGAGGCAGTGGAGATCGAAAAGGAATTTGTGGGCCAAGCCCTTCCGGTTTCCCTTATCGGTATGAATGCCGAGATGATGAAAAACTATATCGAATTTATCGCCAATAGGTTATTGCGTGAAATCAAGATGCCCAACCTCTATTATGAGGATGAGGGAAAATCAAAACCCAGGGCCAACCCATTCGATTGGATGGAATTGATTAGTCTTGAGGGCAAAACCAATTTTTTTGAAAAGAAAGTGGCCGAATACCAAAAGGCCCACGTCATGCCTTCAAAAAAAGACATGACTTTTACCTTAGATGCCGAATTTTAATCGATCGTTCCTTTTTTAAAAATGATAAAGGACGATGACATAAAGGAGGGACCGGTTCATGTATGTCATCAACCGAAAGGGAAAGAGGGTTCCCGTTGAATTTGATAAAATCACCAAGAGGATCGAAGGCCTTTCTTTCGGCCTGAACCAAGACCATGTAGATCCGGTTCTCATTGCCCAAAAGGTCATCGAGGGGCTTTACGACGGCATCACTACCCAGGAATTGGATGAGCTTTCGGCCCAAACATCGGCCTACCTCTCCACGAGACACCCCGACTTTTCCGTTTTAGCCGGACGAATTGCCGTGAGCAATCTCCATCGCAATACGGAATCCTCCTTTTCCAAAAACGTCAAGGCCATGTATCGTTACCACCATCCAAAAACGGGAGATCACGCTCCTCTCGTCAGCGAAGAGCTCTACGAGTTGGTTCGACTCAATTATGCTCGCCTGGATAGTTTGGTGGATTATGAGCGGGATTTTAACTATGATTATTTTGGCTTTAAGACCCTGGAACGTTCCTATCTTTTGCGAATGAACGGCAAAGTGATCGAACGTCCCCAGCAGATGCTGATGCGAGTGGCCCTAGGGCTTTACGGAGAGGATCTCGAATCGGCCATCAAAACCTATGAGTTGATGAGCCAAATGTTTTTTATCCATGCCTCCCCTACCCTTTTTAGTGCGGGGACGAAACGTCCTCAGCTTTCGAGTTGTTTTCTTTTGACCATGAAAGAGGATAGCATACAAGGAATCTACGAAACTTTAAAGCAATGTTCCCTCATTTCCCAAAGTGCGGGAGGAATCGGGCTTTCCATTCATAACATTAGGGCCAAAGGCACTTTTATCAAGGGAACCAACGGAAATTCCAACGGCATCATTCCCATGCTCAAGGTTTTTAACGATACGGCCCGCTATGTGGACCAGGGAGGGGGCAAGCGCAAGGGGGCCTTTGCCATCTATCTCGAACCCTGGCATGCGGATATCGAGGGCTTTTTGGATTTGAAGAAAAACAACGGAAAGGAGGAGGTGCGGGCCAGGGATTTATTTTATGCCCTTTGGATTCCCGATCTCTTTATGGCCAGAGTGGAATCCGACGGAGATTGGCCTTTGTTTTGTCCCCACGAATGTCCGGGACTGAGCGATTCATGGGGGGAAAATTTTAAGGGCCTTTTCGAGCAGTACGAGAAGGAGGGTCGGGCCAAAAAAACCGTGAGGGCCCAAGAGCTTTGGTTTAAAATCCTAGAGTCTCAAATCGAGACGGGAATGCCATTTATGCTCTATAAGGATTCGGCCAATGAAAAATCCAACCAGCAAAATTTGGGCACGATCAAAAGTTCCAACCTCTGTACGGAAATCATCGAATACACGTCGTCGGACGAAGTGGCCGTGTGCAATCTGGCCTCTCTTTCCCTTCCGGCCTTTGTCAGCGGAAATGACTTTGACTTTAAAAAGCTCTACGACGTCACCTACCAAGTGGCCAAAAATCTAAACCGAATTATCGATATCAATCACTACCCCGTTCCCGAAGCCAAAAATTCCAACACCCGCCATCGACCCATCGGCATTGGGGTTCAAGGCCTTGCCGACGCCTTCTTTAAGATGCGCCTGCCTTTTGAGTCCCAAGAGGCCAAGGCCCTCAATGTGGAGATCTTTGAAACCATCTATTTTGCGGCCATGACCGCTTCCAAAGACTTGGCCAAAAAAGACGGGCCTTACGAAACCTTTATGGGCTCTCCCCTTTCCAAAGGAAAATTCCAATTCGATCTTTGGGGTGTGGGCCCCACGGGAAGATGGGATTGGGACTCTCTTAGAAAAGAGATTCTTAAGCATGGGGTGAGAAATTCTCTTCTCATCGCCCCTATGCCCACGGCCTCCACGTCTCAAATTCTTGGGAATACGGAATGTTTTGAGCCCATTACCTCCAATCTTTTCACAAGAAGGGTTCTTTCCGGGGAGTTTACGGTGGTGAATAAATATCTCGTTCGAGACTTGGTGGAACGAGATATTTGGAATGAAGAGGTCAAAAATAAAATCATTTTAAAAGGAGGCTCCACTCAAGGTGTTGACGAGATACCTTTGGAACTCCAAGAACTCTATAAAACGGCTTGGGAGATCAAGCAAAAGGCCATCGTGGATTTGGCCGCAGATCGAGGGGCCTTTATCGACCAGTCTCAATCCCTCAATATCCACATGACCGAAGCCAATTATGCCAAGCTCTCCTCCATGCATTTTTACGCCTGGAAAAGAGGGCTTAAAACGGGGATGTATTATCTAAGAACCAAAGCTGCGGCCCAGGCCATCAAATTCACGGTGGAAAACCAAAGGCTTCCCAAGGAAAAAGAAGACCAAAAGGCCTTGAGTACGGCGGCCGATGCGACCGATGGAGAGTCTTGCAATTTGGACAATTCGGACAATTTGGAAGATTGTCTTTCCTGTGGCTCTTAGAACAAGCGAATATAATTAAAACGAATAAGTAACTGCTCGCACCTCTAGCAAAAACTGTAATAAAGGCAAGGTAACTGTTCTCCACCCGGATAAGATTGGTAGGAGGCAGGCGACTGCCAAGATTGCCGGGGGGTGAGCAGTTACACGAATAAAATAAATGGAAAAAAGCCTTCCGCTTCCTACGGAAGGCCCTCTTCCTTGAGGTAAAAGGAAGGAGGCGAAGCCATGACAGCCGTCGCTCGGGGGATATCCACCTTCTCTTCCGTGTGATGATGCCCCTTCAACTCCTCCCCATCATCTAAGATGGTCAGTCGAGATAACGAAATAGCTTCCCTTATAGGCATAGAGATAGAAAAATAGGCGGCCAACTTGGCCCTCATTCCGTTGAGTATCCCTCCCGAGAGAACCTTGCCTTTCAAAAAGGCTTTAAGATCGACGGTTCCCATGAGAAGTCTCTTTGTGGAGAGCGGGGAAAGATTGGGGTTGACGTCCCTCATTTGAGCTGCGGTGGCCGCCACGATAGGAGTGGCCATGGAGGTTCCGCTGAGAGGAAGATCCCCTCCTCCGGGAACGGCTCCGAGGATGGCCACTCCCGGAGCTGCGATATCCACGTTTTGGCCCCCGTAATTGGAGAAGACGGCCAGGGATTCATGCCCTAAAGTGGCGGCTACCGTGAGGGTATTGGGTCTTCTGAGATTGGCCGGATGAGCGGGAATGGTGTCATTATCGGACGCATTATTCCCGGCCGCAAAGACAAAGAGGGTATCGGGGGCCAGATCCAGCATACGTTTCCCTCCGGCATCCAATAGTCCAAAAAAATGATCTCTAAGTTCCACGAGTTCGGCCTCTTTCGGGGCCCTGAAAAAGATGATCTTAAACATCCTCGCGACGATTTTTTCCACCTGCTTCCACGAGATTCCAAAGGATCCGTTGGCCACCTCCACTCCGTGTTGGCCGACATAATAGGCCACTTCCTGGAGGCTTTTCGTTTGGATCTTAGCCGCCATACCCAAAAGACCTTTTATGATTTTGAGCCTAAGGCTTCGAGTCTCCACTTCCCCTGCCCCCATTTCGCGATGTGCAGCCAGGTCAATTCCCGTGGGCAAGATCTTCACGGCCAAGATTTTATTGGCAGAAAAGTGGGGCAATTTTGAAAGAAGGACAGGATCGAGAAAGTTTTTTCTTGCAGCGACACTGGCCACATGGGTTCCGTGGATAAAAGTTCCAAACTGCCCGATCTCTTTGGCCCGTTTTTTATCCTCGAGCATGGCCCTCATTTCCTTTATCATTTTGAGTTTTTCTTCTCGAGACCCCTTGTGAAGGAGGATTTTAGATTGGAGTCTATAAAAACGAGGACCCCATTCGGAAAAGGCCCCGATGAGAGAACGATCGATGATTTTAGGATTATCTTCGACAAAGTTCCATCCAAAAAGATCGTCTTGATAACCGTTGCGATCCTCGTCCCAACCGTCGTCCCTCTCAAGGGGATTGACCCACATATTTCCCTTGAGTGCTTCGTGTTCTCCATCGACGCCGGAATCGATGACGGCGACGACGGCGGCTTTAAGGCCCATAACGGGAATGAGAAACGAGATGAATAAAATTTTTTTGATTTTGCTCATGGCGGCCCCTCCTTAGGTTTCTTGCCCTGACCGATGACTTTTTTAGTGTTGAATTGTTTTGATCACTTGGAAAGACTTTGTGATAAAATGTTAGTTTTTAAAACGGAGCGACAGGAATCTGCGCACTAGTGCTTCGACCATTATTCTTATTGCAAAAAATCGACCGCCGTCATCTTGACCACATCTTCTCCGCGACAACTGCCCATGGCGCACTGCCTAGATCTATAACATTTTTGTTTTCTATCGTAGATAAAGTCCCTCATCCCCTTGGTGAGAAGCCCCTCGACGAGCCCCGTCCCCGCATGGAAAACGGGAGAGCCGCTGTTGCCAAAATAGGTATCGAGGTCGGCCAAAAAGAGATAATCCCCCTGATCCTCCCGTATCCTTCCCCCTTCGGTGATTTTTTTGGGAAGCCCAACGGGATGACCGATGACGATGAGTTCTCCCTCACCCACCGTTCCCTCTCGGCGAAAAGCGAGAGGGGTTCTTCCCATAACCTTTCGATCGAGACGCAAAAGGGCGTAGTCTTTTTCCAAAGGATCCCCGATTTCCACAACCTCTACACACCGATAGAGTTCTTCCGGGGAAAAGGATGAGGGCCAACTCCCATTGGGTCTCATCTCAAATCCAAAATGCCAAAAATGCCCCTCACATTGAGGTTGCCATTTCACGCAATGTCCCGCCGTCAATAAAAGATCCTCTCCCACCAAAAAGCCGCTACAGTGAGCAACCCCGGCAGGGGAATTGAGGAATCGCTCCGAAGGACAAAAGTTTTTTATCTCTCCAAGAAGAAGGGAGTTCTTTAAGGTGTAGCGATTCTTTTCCGGGGAAAAAGTCAGTCTCTCCTTTTTGAGCATGGCGCTTGTGGATTTGGCAAATTCTTTAAAGCGGGGGCGGGGGAAAAGATAGACCTCGAATCGCCCGTCTTCTCCGTAAATCACTCGCTTCTCTTTCTCCACTTTTTCCCCACTCGCCCGAATCAAAGGGGCACAAAGACCGACCGAAATCATCGAAGAGGATAAAAACAAAATCAAAAGAATGGTAACTGCTCGCACCTCTAGCAAAAACTGTAATAAAGGCAAGGTAACTGTTCTCCACCCGGATAAGATTGGTAGGAGGCAACGAGGAGCGACTGAGGCGTGCTTCCTGCACGTCGCAAGGAAGCGACGAGGCAGTCGACT
>JAPONP010000186.1 GCA_026713835.1 Bacteriovoracales bacterium | reverse complement strand
TCAGTTTTCCGAATGATACCAGTGACCAATTTCTTTGGTGTTGAGAACGGCATCCTCATCGGGAGGGGAGTACGGGCCCCAAGCGGAGTCGCCCTTGACATTGCTCATCCGAATTTGCACAAAATAAAGCTCATTGCCTTCTGCCTGAAACTGAAGCCATGAAAAACCCCCGTTCTCGGTTCTTCTCAAAGCACCGCTTGGGAGCGAGCTAGTTGGCGTGAAGGTCGTCCAACTCTCTCCCCTCTTTTGAAATCGAATGCGGTAATCCGTGGCCGCGGAGTAGCCCGTCACCAGGCCACCGCTGAGGGGGGCCCAAGAGCATCCCGATAACGTATAGTCTGTAGAAGAGGAGATGTAGGAAGAATTGAAATTGGTGATCGCCCCCCAATCTACCCTAGAAGAACAAAAAAGAGGGGGCGGTGCAGAGACGGGAGATGTGCGCACGGTATGGCCGGCCATATTGCCAAGATTGATGTGATTGGCGGGAGGAATACCCTCTCCATTTCGTGGAACCACTGCATAACAATAGGGCGCGGCATCCGTACTGAGATTGCTTATGGTGTGGGAATTCGTCGTCCTCCCATCCTTAGTTATCAAACGAGTCATATTATTGGTTATCCAGTTGTAGTCAATGCCTCCTCTCGGAGAACAACTGCAATCCCTGGCCTCCGTTTCGTTTCTGGCATTCCGGCAATCCAGCGCATTGCCTTGGCGTTGCCAGACCTCGTATTGCAAATTGGCCCCGTCCGCATGGTTGGTATCGGCCAAAGAGAGGGAGTTCCAATGGATGGTGATATTGGTTTCAGAGCCGCCGTTGCGATCGACTCTCGTCCCGCTCATGGCACGGGTGGGGACATCGTTAAGTGTCGTAAAAGTTTGGGTGACTTGTTGTGGCGAGCCACCGTAGGAGCAGACAGTACTGCCTTCCACCACTGCGACTTCTAGGGAGTAGTCCACTCCCGGAGTCAGCCCCGAAGTCGTTCTAAGTATAAACGCCGTGGCCGTCTCTGTAGGTGTATTGACCCCCGTTCTGGTCGAAGTAAAACGATAACGTAGGCTTTCGTTACCGGCCAAGTTTCCACTGTTTTTGTTCGTCACGAAACTAACTCCTCGCTTGCTAATGCTAGTCGTTGTGATCCCGTCGAGATCGACCGTTGTGGTACAGGCCAAAACTTCTGACACGGAAAGCCCCGAAACGAAGAGGGCCGAAAAAAGAAAAAAGGGAATGTTTTTTGTCGAAATCATCACTGCCTCCTTAAGTTTGAATTAATCGATGAACAACTCTATGGGAGAGGAGATATCGCTAGCGGCAACTCCTCCCCCCGGGGCAAAAAAGCCATCTCCATAAGGGGTCATGTTAAAGGACACCCGATAGGCCTCGCCTGAGGGAAGTCCGTCGATCACGACCTCCCTTTTTTTGGTTATGTCGAGATCACCCCTAGGGCCTGTGCCTAAAATCGGTTGGTAGCTCAGTTCGAGCCGATAGCGGTAGTTGGAAGAGAGGAAGCGGTTCGTTCCGGTAAGGGGATCACAGGCCGAATTAAAATTGGGGGCATGGGTGATTTTGAGACTTCCCGGGCCGTTTTTTTCCAATTTCCAATGGCAACGGGAAGCGGTGTAGAGAGGTATGGCTTTAGAGGGAGTGCCCACATCGGTACGGGTCAAACCGCAATGCCATTGATCCCGTTTGGAAATGGCCGGGTTGTTTTTGGAGGGGATCAACTGGGTATAGACGTTGGGATAAAGTTCCCCGTCGGAGTCGAGGGCGGCCAAGTGGATATGATAGATTTCCCCCGAGGCCAGTTCAATGGATTCGGTGGTTTCTGCGTTGCCGATATTTTCCCACATCCCGGCGTGGATGACTTGGGCCCCCACATCGACATTGGAGTCGGTAATCCGATCAACGAGCTGTTGCAGGGGAATTTCTTTGGGAACGATTTCATCCTTAGTGATGATATAGTAGAAGTCGTACTCTTCCCCATCACTGCCGGATGACTTCAACTTAAATTCGTGTTCTCCATTGGAAAAATTGTAGCGGATGTCGGGATAACCACTCTCCAAAATATCAAAGGGTGTCGCAGGCGGTCTATAGGATTTGCCTGTTTCTTCGCCGGAACCGAGCCCGGTCTTGCCGCTACCGCCGAGGCAGCGGGAAAAGAGAAAGAGCAAAGATAGTGAAACTCCAATAGATAAAAGGGATTTCAAATTAACCTCCTGATTATTATTTTTTTTAACCTAAAGTGATCGATGGAAATATAACAACCGATTTTTTGTTGAGAATCAAGTTTATCATATTAAAATCGGAGAAATCCCACAGTTTTGCCGGAGTGAAAACTCTGGAAGATGCCCTTGCCTTTTATAGTCTTTATCCCCTTGCGTCACCTCCCCTATAATCGTTGCCCTCCTATATTCACCATGGAAAATCTTTGTTAGAATCGGAGGGAGAGAAAGTTTTGGCGTGAATCCACAGGCTCTAAATAAGGCAACGTTCTTTAAATGAATCAAACCATCATCTTTGCTCCCATCACTCAAAGAGAAGTCAATTTTTATCCTCTTTTGGCCCAAAGAATGGCCGCACTAAATTCCGAATTGAATATCTATTTCCTTCCCTTTTATGAGCCCGGAATTAAAACGATTGAGAAAAAGGGCTTTAAGGCTTTTAATATCTATAAAATTATCAATAATCTAGCGCCTAAAGATTTTAATGTAAGAACCTCTGATATCGAAGAAAAATACGGCATTGAGAATTTAAGGCTTCTTTGCTTGCACGAATATGCCACTTACAACATCCGAGATATTCAAACACTTCTTGAAAAATTTAAAAAATATATCATGGCCACAGAAATTATCTTTGATAAAATAGATAAGAAAAATACCTTCGTATTTCAAGAGCTTGGTGGATTTGTTGCCCCCTTATCCCTTTTTCTCGTATCGAAAAGGCATCACATTCCACATTTTTTCTTTGAACCGAGCTATTTTAGAGGAAGACTCCACTTCAATATGGATACTCTTCAAGCCATCTTCAAACAAAATGACACCCCTCATACGATCCATAACGAAGTCAAAGAATATATTGAGGGAAGTAACGAAGAAAAAAAATTCATCGTTCCCTTTAAAGATCGGCATCATTATCGAAAATCTATTCTTTTAAAAATTTTTCGTTTAGAAAATATCAAAAAAATTGCCTGCAAAATTCATATCAAATACATTAGAAGGCAAAAACAGGAATACGAACATATTTGGAATCACTGCCGAAGCTACCTTCAAATGCTTGTCAATAATTTTTTGGGCAAAAGATTTCTATCAAAAGATCTTGGCCATATCTCTAAAAAATTTGTCTTCTTCCCTTTGCATTTTAAATTTGACTATGCCATGACGGTTCGGGCCCCTTTTTACCTCGATCAATTATCCCTCGTCGATTTTATTTGCAAAATTCTCCCCGACGGTTATGATCTTGTCGTCAAAGAGCATCCTGCAGGGGCCGGTGGTTTTAGTGCCTCAAAAATAAAAGAACTCAAAAGAGCAAACTCCAATTTTAATATCCTCAGTGCATCCTTTAATACATATGATCTCATCGAGAAGTCATCGTTTATCATCACGGTCAACTCGAAAGTCGGATACGAAGCCCTTGCCTTAGGCAAAGAAGTCATCGTTCTTGGAGACTCCTTCTATCGTCATTGGGATATCGTCTGGAAGGTTGAATCTTTGTTCAACCTCGTTTCGATCATCAAAAAAGTGACCTTAGAGGAAAAGAAAAATGATCGTAAGGAGCAAAGGCTTCACTTTTTTTCCAAATTATGGGACTCCACTTTCAAGGGTGAGCTGTATGAAAATACCGAAGAGAATGTTAAAGCTCTTTCGGAATCCCTTCTCGACGCTATCTCCAACGTAAGTGAAAAAATCGACGAAAAAGGTAACTACTCGCACCTCTAGCAAAAACTGTAATAAAGGCAAGGTAACTGTTCTCCACCCGGATAAGATTGGTAGGAGGCAACGAGGAGCGACCGAGGCGTGCTTCCTGCACGTCGCAAGGAAGCGACGAGGCAGTCGACTGCCAAGAT
>JAPONP010000185.1 GCA_026713835.1 Bacteriovoracales bacterium | reverse complement strand
CTCCTAATAGAGGCGATATTCACGACCAGTTTATGCAGGAGTCGAAATTGTTTTTCCCTCTCGGCTTCGGAGTTAAGACTTAAAGGAATGTTTTCTCTTTCCTCATTGAGCTTTGCAATGGACTCCAGGTACCACTTTCTAAGCTCTTTTTCTTTTTCCAAAAAACCGCTCTGTCTTCTGGCAATGGCCGTGTTTTCCGGAGGAGTGGCGGCGGCCACCTTTTCCAGCCAGTCGGTCAGGAGGGGAAGGTCTCGGTCGAGCAAGTCCGTTCCCATTCGCAAAACACCCGTTTCGGTGGAGTCATTTCTTATTTTGAGGTTGATGAGATCGAGGGATTCTTTGGCATCACACCACTGGTTTGATATGGACTCTAAAACACATTGGTAGGAAGAAATATACTCGACTTGACCGAGTTCTTGAATTTTTCTTCTTAGGCTCGATACCCTGATAAACTCCAAGGCGTGTCCAAGTACACTGGATAAAGAGGCATAGGCAAGCCCTTGGCCTCCGCTAAGTAAAGACGCAGAAACACTTGAGCCCAAAGAAGAGATGGCCGACAAGAACATGGGAGATCTAAAGAGACATTTTTGATTTAAGGATGCTTGATTGAATAACTCGTATGTGGAATTGACCACCACATTGGTGATATATTCCCTATCGGCCCTTTCCTCATCGTAGGGCAAATAGCTCTCAAGATTGAGTAAGCTCAGTTGATTTTCGCGCAAAAGCCCCTGATACCGGGCCAAATCCAAATCGGAAACTCCCTCTCCCATAGTGAGGAGTAAAAGGTTTCTTTGTTGCCGTTTTTTGGCCAAAATATCCCTTTCGATGGGCACATTTCTAAAACGTGTAAGAGCTTCTGAAATCACTCTCGCCCTTCTGGAAATGGAAGAGGCGATATCCACACAAGCGGGGTCTTCAATGATGGAGGTTAGGACATTTTGCAACTTTTTCGATGCTTCGAGAGCATGATCCGACCAATTGCCGTTAGTTGGACAAAACGAGTGAAAGGCGTTTAACAAATTTCTCGCATAGACCGAGTCCGCTTTGAGGGCGTTACTTTGGGCTCTTGCATACTCGGTTCCAAAGAGGGAAGCCAAAAGAACGAAAGGAAGCCAGTGGCGGCGATGACAAAAACTGAAGACGATCATGATTATGACTCCTCCCTTATTTTAAGAGGGGTTTCTATGGAATAGGCTTTGCCCCGGGCGATCTCGGTAAAAAAGACCTCATTTGAACCTTGATTATCATCTGCTCCGTCAAAAGCGAGTCGGAACCCATCTATATCGAAGATGTGATCTCTAAACGCAAGGGAAAAATTTTCGTGGGTAATCTCCCCCTCTATTCTTTCCAGGGCCGCAGCAGCAAGGCGCCCGACGACATAACCTTCCAGGGAGACCACATTCGTATCACGGTCTAGGCCGATCTTTTCCATGGCCTTGGTATAATTTTTGGCCAACTTGGAGTCGGAGAGATGATCGGGGACAATTTGAGTGGCAAAAACGTTGGCCTTGCTCTCGCTCTTTTGAAGCTCTTTGGCCAAAGAGGATGTGCCCACAAAGGAGACGGCCATAAAAACCGTGGATTTATCGAGTATCCCCAACTTCTCAACCCAACGGATAAAGGTTGCGGCGGGGGCGTAGGAACCGATGATGATAACGGCTTGGGGGTTTCCTCGGTGAATTTCCAAGACCCCGGATTGAACGGCAGTGCTATTGCGCATATAAGCGCCCGACGAGACGATTTCGATGCCTTCGGTCTCATCGATGGCCTTTTGAACGCCATCAAACCCGTCCCGTCCGTAGGAATCGCTCTGATAAAAGACTCCGATCCTTTCGATATTGAGATCGTTTTTGAGGTGTTGAACCATCTTTTGAGTCTCTTGGGCATAGGAGGCCCTGACGTTGATAACGGTCTTGAGGTAGCTTGTGCGCAACAAAGACGCTCCGGTAAAAGGGCCCAAATAGAGGAGGGGGGTTTGGGCGATGATGGGTAACACGGCTTTGGAGGTCGGGGTTCCGACTCCTCCGATAAAGGCAAAGACTTTTTCTTCCGTCAGAAGGTGGCGGGTATTGACCTTGGCAGGCACGGCTTCATAGGCATCGTCTTTTGTCACTAGTTTGAGTTTTCGTCCTCGAATTCCCCCTCTTTCGTTGACCTCGTGAAAGGCCGCAAGAATACCGCTCCTCATATCGAGCCCCAAGTTTTTGGCCGGCCCACTGAGTGCCGCAGACTGCCCAAAGAGAATTTCCCTTTCGCTCACTCCCTGAGTGGGGAGGATTTCAAGGCCCTCGCTTTCCTCTAGGGCCAAGGCTTTGGGGGACTGGGCCGTAAGCCAGAGGGCGAGGGCCAAAAAGGCCTGTAATCTTTTTTCCATGGGTCGAAGACTATTATTGAATATCGCTTTGAGTCAAGCCCTGTATCCAAATTTTACTCGAAATGAAGGCCCTATCTTATTGAAAATCTGTTGCCGAGAAAAAAAAATGGACTTATGATGCCCATTGTAGTAAATCTTCGGGGTGCGAAGAAACCATCAGAGGATATCATGCTGCGACAAAAAAACTCGCCGATACTTCATAGCGTAGGTCTTTTTCTCCTGCTTTCATGCCTCGTTTCAACGGCGACAGCTTTGGACAGTCCTTACTACAAAAGTGATTCCCTAAGCGAAGATATCCTGTACTCTTGCACAAATTTTTCCATCACCGGTGCCGGAGTTTTGAGCGCCGATTGCAATGTGACCCTTAGTTCTTTCCTCGTCTCAAGGTCGATCGATTTGACGAGCTATGTGGGAAGTAAGACGCTGGAGAAGAAACTTCTCTGGGGAAACTCTCAATATCTCAATCTCACTGAAAAGTGCAATCAACTTAGGGTTTCCATCGATAAAAATAAACCCCGGCTAAATCTCTTGGCTTCTTGTGATTATCTATCGGAGAAAGAGTTCGATTATGATAAGGAACCCTATAAGGTGTGGAAAAAATTGAACCTAAGCAAGAAACTCGGAAACGATGTCAATGACTCGAAGACCCGCAACTTTTTGACCAATTAGAAAATAGGCCTGTAGGCGTGAAGTTTTTACAATTCTGATAAAAAATTCGGATTTTTTTTCAAAAGACAGTTAGAATACCTCCCGTGACCTTTAACCATGACCTGAGCACAAAGGGGGTAGAAACCATGAAATCACCAAACACCATAAAATTTTTGACCTTATGGATTCTCTCGTTTTCCTTGTCCTGGGTCGCAAAGGCCTATGTCGGGCCTGTGGAAGAGAGACGGCAAAAGGTTTTCGTTTCCATCGAGGCGGATATGGAAATGGTCACGGGCAACGATTTCAAAAGGGCCCGAGGACAAAAGTCCCAAGCGCAAAAAAAGGAAAACCCCCTGCATAAGGCCGCCCGTCTAGGAGATATCAAAAAGATGGCGGCCATTTTGAATTACCCTTTAAACTTTCGCCGCATCTTACCCATCGCCTGGCTCCCCCCGACTCCCGATCCCGGAGACCCCTACGGATGGGTCATCGTCGGAGATGACTACGGGCCTGAGAAGATGTCTTTTCCCGTCCGGCGTTTCGAAGACTTGGATATCGTCAATATCCGTGATTCCAGGGGATGGACGGCCCTTCACTACGCCTTTTTCTATGGGCAAGAGAAGGCCTGCGACTTTTTGATGGGAGCGGGAGCGGATAGAGAGGCCAAAAATCGAGCGGGGCAAATTCCTGTGGATTTGCAAAGGGTGCATCTTAAGACCTATCGCTCGAAGACGGAAGGCCTAAAACCTTACTAAGGGCCTATCCCAAAACCACCTTCTCATTGAGGGTGGGCCGTGATAAAAAACACAGATCATGGAATCCCATACGCTCCGGGTCTATCCCTCCAAGGAAGAACTTCCGAAAGTTCGGCAATTGGCCTTCAAAATGGCCCGTATGGCCTTGGATCCCGTTCCCATAGAGGACGATGTGGCCCAGATGATCGTCAATCGCTTCATCGACAACGCCGCCGTGGCCTTGGCTTCCCTGGAGCGATCCCCCGTGGCCAATGCGCGCTCCCAGGCCCTTTGCCATCCAAGGAGCGAGAGAGGGGCCCCGATCTTTGGACTGGGGAATGGGGAGCTTTTCTCTCCCGAATGGGCGGCTTGGGCCAACGGCACGGCGGTGAGAGAACTCGACTTTCACGATACCTTTTTGGCCGCAGATTACTCCCATCCGGGAGACAATATCCCCCCCCTCTTGGCCGTGGCCCAGAGCTTGGGGAGAAGTGGAAAAGACCTCCTCCGTGGGGTGGTCGCAGCTTACGAGATTCAGGTTCAACTGGTGAAGGGGATATGCCTGCACCGATGGAAAAAGGATCATATCGCCCACCTGGGCGTGGCCTCGGCGGCGGGCCTTGGGGTCTTGCTCGAAACGTCCGTGGACACGGCCTTTCAGGCCATGCAACAGGCCTTGCACGTGACCTTTGCCACCAGGCAATCCAGGAAAGGAGAGATCAGTTCCTGGAAGGCCTATGCCCCGGCCTTTGGGGGGAAGATGGCGGTGGAGGCCATGGATCGGGCCATGCGGGGAGAGAAGGCCCCGTCCCCTATCTACGAGGGGGAAGACAGCGTGATCGCCTGGATGCTGGACGGGCCCAAGGGAGAATACACCGTGGAGCTTCCGGGCCCCGGGGAGCCGAAGAGGGCCATTCTCGAAACCTACACCAAGGAACATTCGGCCGAATACCAGTCCCAGGCCTTGATCGATTTGGCCTTTCGCATGAGGGAGAAGGTGGGAGATCTCGAAAGGGTGCGATCCATCGTCATTCACACCTCCCATCACACCCATTACGTCATCGGAACCGGGGCCTGTGACCCCCAAAAAATGGATCCCAACGCCAGCCGGGAAACCCTCGACCACTCCATCATGTATATCTTTGCGGTGGCCTTGGAAGACGGGTTTTGGCATCACGAGAAAAGCTATGCTCCGGGGAGGGCGCAAAGAGAGAAAACGGTTCGCCTTTGGCACAAGATTTCGACGGAGGAAGATTCCCTGTGGACCGAGCGCTATCATTCCCACGACCCCAAGGTCAAGGCCTTTGGGGGAAGGGTGCGCATCACTTTGGAGGACGGTACGGTCATAGAAGATGAGATGAGTATGGCCAATGCCCACCCCTACGGGGCCAGGCCCTTTGAGCGCAAACATTACATCGAAAAATTTCATACCTTGACCGAAGGGATCGTGGATCCCAAAGAGGCGAGGCGCTTTTTGGAAACCGTAGAACGTCTTCCTGCCCTCAAGGGAAGTGAGCTTACGGGTCTTAACGTGAAGGCTTTGAATCTCTCCTCTCGTACGAAGCGAGATCAAAGGGGGATTTTCTGATGTTATTGGCCGAGAGAAAGGCTTCCCAAAAGAGGATCGCCTTAAAAAAGGCCCTCGGCTCTAACGGGATTCTTCGTTTTCCCGGGGCCTATTCCCCCTTGGTGGCCATGCTCATCCAGGAAAAAGGATTCGACGGGGTTTATATTTCCGGGGCCGTCACGGCCAACGATTTGGGGCTTCCCGATATCGGGCTCACCGGGGCCTCGGAACTGGCCCATCGAGGGGGCCAGATTGCCGGGAGCTGCGATCTTCCGGCCATCGGCGATATGGATACGGGGTTTGGATCCCCCCTTAACGGGGCCCGAACGGTTCGCCTCTTGGAAGAGGCCGGCTTGGCCGGGGCCCATATCGAAGATCAGAGGATGCCCAAGCGCTGCGGGCATTTGGACAATAAGGAATTGATTGATGCCCACGAGATGATCCAAAAGATCAAGGCCTGTGCCAAGGCCTTGAAGGATTCGGATTTTCTTCTCATTGCCCGCACGGATGCTCGCACGGTGGAGGGACTCGACAAGGCCATCGAGCGGGCCAAGGCCTATGTGGATGCGGGGGCCCAAATGATCTTTCCCGAAGCCTTGAAAGATGAATCGGAGTTTGAGGCCTTTCGCAAGGCCTTGCCGAAAATTTTTCTCCTGGCCAATATGACCGAGTTTGGAAAATCGGAAATTCTAAGTGCAGATCGGCTTGAGAATTTGGGCTACGACATGGTGATTTATCCCGTGACCACCATGAGGCTTGCCATGAAGGCCGTGGAAGACGGACTCGATCATCTTAAAACCGTAGGAGACCAAAAGGGAATCATCTCCCGGATGCAGGAGAGGAGTCGCCTCTACGAGCTTTTGCGCTATAAGGACTATGCCCATTTCGATCAAGGCATCGCCAATTTTGATTCGAGTAAAAAGGAGAGAGGATGAGCGATAAAACCATGAACGTCAAAAAGGGGCTGGAAGGGGTCGTGGTGGACACCACTTCCATTTCCAAGGTCATGCCGGAGATCAACTCTTTGGTCTATAGGGGCCATCCCGTTCAGGAACTGGCCGAAAAATGTAGTTTTGAAGAGGTGGCCTATCTCCTTTGGAACGGTGATCTTCCGGGCCCAAAGCAATTGGAGGACTTTAGGAAGCGGGAGCGAGAGGAAAGGGAGATTTCACCACCGCTTAAAAAAGTGATCGAGCATTTCCCGGCCAAGGGCCACCCCATGGACAGTTTGAGAACGGCGGTGAGTTTTTTGGGACTCGAAGATCCCAGAACCTTTGATAACTCGCTAGTCGTGAACAGGGAAAAGGCCATGAAGCTCTTGGCGAGTATTCCCTCCATGATCGCTTGGGACTACCGCAAACGAAAAGGGCTTGAAGGCATTTCTCCCAGTCGGGACTTAGGCATGGCGGCCAATTTTTTTCAGATGTGCTTTGGAGAGATTCCCAAAGAGGAAATCCTCAAGGCCTTCGAGGTTTCCCTCATCCTTTACGCCGAACACGGCTTCAATGCCTCTACCTTCGCGGCCCGAGTGGTGAGTTCCACGACTTCCGATATGCACTCTGCCGTCACCGCTGCCATCGGGGCCCTCAAAGGCCCTCTTCACGGAGGGGCCAACGAGCAGGTCATGCATCTTCTTAAAGAAATCGAAACCCCCGAGAAGGCCCACGAGTGGATGAAAAACGCCTTGGCCGAAAAGCGAAAGGTCATGGGTTTTGGGCATCGGGTGTATCGAAAGGGAGATTCCAGGGTTCCCACCATGAAAAAATACTCGGAAGGTCTAGGGAAATTTCTCGGAGAAGAGAAGTGGCAAAAGATATCCGATATCTTAGAAGAGGTCATGGTGAGCGAAAAGGGGATATACCCCAATCTCGATTTTCCCGCAGGGCCGGCCTACTATCTTATGGGTTTTGACATCGATATGTTCACCCCTCTTTTCGTCATGTCCAGGGTGACGGGCTGGACGGCCCATATCATGGAACAGACCGCCGCTAATCGCATCATTCGTCCCCTGTGCCAATATACGGGGCCCACCGAGCGCAAGGTCGTGCCTTTGGAAGAGCGGGGATAGGCTCTTAGGATAGGCCCTTAGGGGACGGCGATATTGCGAACGTAGCGATCAAAAATATCGGAGGCCTCTTTGCGGATAAAAGGGGCCAATTCCAAATCCGCCCGATCGATTGCTTCACAAAAGAGCTGAAAGTTGTATCGTTCAAAGTATTCTTGGGATACGGGGCGGTAGCTAATATGCCATCTTTCGGGACAAACCCCTCCCAAGTCTTTGGCGTAGGGACGGAAAAAATCGAAGGATTTGAGGTTGTCGTCCAACCAAGAGTGCATGGCCCCCATGGGGCCTTCGGACTCTTCGGGGGTGAGGGAAGGGCCTTGCCAAGGGGATAGGGCCCGACTGTCGTAGATATCAAATTCCGTGCCCCAGTGGTGGCGGGAGGCCCCGGGCACGGCGGTCCAATGGAGAATGGCCTTGAGAATTTCATGGCGGGAGAGGTTGGGGTAGTTTAGGGGTTTTCCCGATGGATCCAACAAGGAGCGTTCGCCCCTGGCCTTGGCGTTCCAGATGGCCAGTTGCCCATCCAAGGGGCGAAAGACGGAAATGGGTCTGATATCGAATCCCGCTTTACGGGCGGCTTCACATAGCTCTCGAAAGGGGTCCAAGGCCTTGTGATGAACCCAAAAATCTCCATCTTGTTTGAGATGGGTGGTGGATTTTCCCATGAGGATATCTTTCACGCTTGCTCCTTTTGTTGAAGAAGGGGAAAAAGGGAATCGAGGAGATGTCGCTCACAAATTCCTCGATCAATTTTTTTTTGAATCACGGCTTCCAAGGAGGTCATGGCGTTGGCCTCGTAACCACAGGGACGAATGCCCTGAAAGGCCAAGGGGTCGAGATCGAGATTGAGGGCCAGACCGTGGGAGGTGACCCATCTTTTGACGGCCACTCCGATACTGGCCAATTTCTTCCCGGAACGCTCTTCCCAAACTCCCGTGAGGGCGGGGTTTTTTCTCTCTTTGTTGCCAAAACTTTTTACTCCGTAATGGGCCAATGTTTCGATCACGGCCCGTTCGAGGGCGGCCAGATACTCTCCGATTCCACATCCTCGATTGTCGAGTTTAATCATGGGATAACAAACGATTTGCCCCGGCCCATGGTAGGTGGCCTTCCCCCCTCGCTCCACGGAGTGGGTCTCCCCACTCCAGCCCGCAAGGTCTTCGTCCGTAGATTGTTTTCCCAGGGTCACGACGGGAGGGTGGGAACAGAGGACGACGGTTTCTATGCGATGGCCCGCAGCGATCTCGCCCACATAACGCTTTTGTCTTTCGTGGGCCTTGGAGTAGGGGATATGACCCCAGCGCTCAATCTCCATCACGAACCCGCTTTTTCGTTTTTTCGTTTCTTTTCGATCACGCCCTTCATAAAAAATTCCCCGGCTTTGTAGCTGCTCCGAACCAAAGGCCCCGAGGCCACATAGAGAAAGCCCATTTCCAAGGCCTTTTGCTTGAGCCCATCGAAGCGCTCTTGGGGAACGTATTCGAGAACGGGAAGAAATTTTTTGTGGCGTTTGGTAGGGGCCAGGTATTGGCCGAAAGTGACCACATCGCAACCCACACCCCGAAGGTCTTGAAGGGATTTTAGGATTTCATCTTCCGTTTCCCCAAGGCCTAGCATGATCGAACTTTTGGTGTATTGGGTGGCCCTTAGTTTTTTGGCCCCTTCCAATGTGGCAAGAGATTGTTTGTAACCGCTTCGCCGATCCCGAACCTTTGGGGTCAAGCGTTCGACGGTTTCGATATTGTGGGCAAAGACATCCACATTTGCATCGATAAGTTTTTTGATAAAGGGAAGGACGGCGTTGAAATCCGGCGTGAGGGCCTCGACGATCATGCGAGGATTACCGGCCTTAATGGTCTTGACCGTCTCGGCAAAATGGGAGGAGCCAAGGTCGGGCAAATCGTCTCGATCCACGGAGGTCAAGACCACATAATCCAATTTCATTTGGGCGATGGCCCGACCCACTTTGACGGGCTCATCGGGATCGGGCCGTTCTTTGGGGTTTCCCGTCTTCACTGCACAAAAGCGGCAGGCCCTGGTGCAGGTGTCTCCCATCAGCATAAAGGTGGCCGTGCCGGAGTTCCAACACTCTTCGATATTGGGACAAAGGGCCTCTTGGCAAACCGTGGTCAGGCGAAGCTCTCCTAGCATCGTGCGCAGGCGGTGGTAGGTCTTTCCCCCGGGGGCCCGAACTTTGGGCTTAAAGGGGCGATCGAAAGAAGGCGAAGGGTCTATAGTCATCCTTTCCTCTTAGTCGTAGTCATCTCAATGTAAATTCTCTTTTTATTAGCACAGATGGTGAAGCGGATAAACCCATAATTTGTCGGGGCCCAAATGGGGTTAGGCGTCTCGAATTTTTTGACGCCCTTCCTTTTCCCGCATGGCCTGTCTCTTGTCGTGCTTTTTTTTGCCCTTGGCCAAAGCGATCTCCATCTTGACGTAGGATTTTTTGAAATAGACCTTGAGGACGATGATGGTGAGGTCTTCTTTTTGGCAGCGCTCCTTGATCTTGAGAATCTCCTTTTTGTGAAGGAGGAGCTTTCGCGGGCGCATCTCCGGGTGGTTTTGCCTGTTGGCAAATTCGTAGTGGGGGATTCCCATATTATGGGCCCAGGCTTCATTGCTGCCATCGATCACCACGAAGGCCTGGGAGATTTGGGCCTTTCCGGCCCAAAGGCCCTTGACCTCGCTCCCCCGGAGAGAAAGGCCGGCCTCATAGGTTTCCCGTACGAAATAGTCGTAGGTGGCCCTTTTATTGTTGGCGATGATCTTGATGCCCATGATAGAAATGTTTAGAGCCTATCCTAAAACCACCTTCTATTGCAACCGGCTGCAATTGTGCCGGGCTTCGTCTTTAAGCAAAAAATGCCCTCAACGTGCCACAAGCACGCCTTCAGACATTTTTTGCTTTCATCCTTGCCGGGCACAATCTCGCTCGCTTTCAT